>JAVHRU010000101.1:0-7889 GCA_036171835.1 Sulfurimonadaceae bacterium
TCTATGGGATAACTTGATGTTTGATCTTTGATAATGACAACAGAGATAAATTTTGTATTTATTGTATCAATATAGGGCTGGTTCATAAACGTAGTAGTTAAGATCTCTTTACATGTAGGACAATCTTTTTGAAGAAGCAGTACCATCAAGTGCTTGTTTTGTTTAAATGCTTCTTGATGTGCTTTTTCAAAGTCAAAATACCATCTCACATGAGAAGCATTCAGATTGTTGAATATCCCAAACAAAATAACAATAACTAGTACCCTCAAGTTAGCTACCATTTTAAAACTTTTTTACTATTTTGTTTAACTCTATTACTGGAGGATTTGGAAGTTGTGGATATGCTTTTTGAACTATATTTGTGACCCATTGCGGATAAATTCTAAAGTTGAGTTTTACAACGGCAGTCAGTGGATATTGTAATTTTTTAGCCTCTTTTATGGTGTAAATCTCTTCTCTTCTCTCGCCCGCTGGTATTCTAGTATCACTTATAAGCTTTTTGTATCTCCAAAATTGCAAACCGACGGGTTGGTTATTTTCATCGCCAAATACTTTCATAAAAGGTCTAGCATCTTTGCCAAGATTGTTATCAGCTTGTAGTTTTCCGCTTTCAAATACAACTTTATTGTTTTTATCTTTAACTGTGATCTCAAGCCATAACTCTCTAAAATCAGAAACTCCTGTAGGCAAGTGATGTCCTGCTCCGATATTTTTCACACCGACTATCACTGTTCCCTCTTTTATATCTACATCCAGTTTCGCAGAAGTTTTAAGCAACTGAATCGTTTGATCTTCATTAATCTTATTTTTCAAACCTGATAAAAAGTGATTTGATCCTGAAAAATAATGAACTTTCACGTCATCTTTCATTGTTCCACCATTTGTTGAGCGACCTTTTAAAGGCGAAAATTTATTCTCTTTGAGATTTGTCATATGACAATCGATACAGTCTTTGTGTTTACTTGGATTTTTTGGGTCGTTATAAGGTGATTTTTCCCACTCTTTAAAAGTAGATACGACTCCAAGATGGCTATCTGGCAAATATTCATCATGACAAGAAGCACAGTATGCGCTTTGTTTGTAGATTTTGTTTGAATAGCTTTGTTTATGTACTTTTGGATTTGCATTGATGAATTTTTCACTCAGCCACTGCTCTGTTTGTGAATCACTTTCCTCAAAAGTATATTTTTTTCTATTGGTTAAATCTAAATGGTATGCGCTGTTTCCGCTTGAATCGACTTTTGTGATTCGGTGACATGCCAAGCAAGAGACGCCTTGCTCAAGTTGTGAGTTTCCATGGAGCTTTAGCTCCTCAATCAAAGTCGAAGAGCCACTTTCAAAAAGAGGATCAGGCATGATATTGCCATTCATAGCATGAGTTGTTTTATCTTGTTCTGTCGTTACGGCACTTGGATTATGACATCCCATACACCATTTTCTAAATCCATTTCCTTTATCTTCCGCGGCTAGGTTTTCCATCACCATATAGTAGGGATTTGACCCTGTCATATGTCTATGATTTGAATCTGCCCATTGATTAAAGATATCAGTGTGACACGATTTACATTTAGCTGAATTTGTCCAATCTTGATTATGATATCTCTGGACATTCTTCTCAAGTTGGATATTGGTAAGTTTACTGCTAGTAGCACTAAAAGAAGGAGTAGAGTACAAAGTACCGGCTATCAATATAACCATAAGCTTTGAAGTAAATGCCGCGTTGACTCTTTTTTTTGTATGAAGGAATAAAGCTAAGAGTAAAAAGAAAGAACCATAGAGATGAATATAAAAAGAGGTGAGTCCATAGATATCTCCGCCTCGGTTCCCAATTAAAAACAGATAAAAGCCACTCATTGTAATCAAAAATAAGACAACTCCTAACACTATTCCATTCATACTATTTTGTTTTTTTACAACTAAATGTTTGTATACATGTATGTTGACAAGAGGGATCAAGAGAAAAACAGTTAAAAGAATAGAACCTATAATATGTATTGCTTGTATATATTTAAAATAATCCCATTCAACTTGTAAAATATCTATTTGTAATAAACCCGTTATAAAGATGAGGATCAAGTAGATTTTAATATGTGCAGTTTTCATAAGTTGTCCTTATCGTCAATAGTATAATCCACAATATCACCATCCAAGGTTTTAAAGAATGCTATTATCTCATCTGTTTGCGTATCAGTGATATTGAGTCCAAGCTGATACTTTGCCATTATGTGTATAGCGTCTCGCAACTTTGCAATTGAACCGTTATGAAAGTAGGGTGATGTTTTGGTGACATTTCGCAGTATTGGAACTCTAAATAACTGTTTATCATCTTTACCCATAAACCCTCCGATATTTTCAAATGGGTACTGATGATAAGTATTGAAATTGAAGCCAAAATGGCTTATTTCTCTCCCTTCCTCCCCTTGATGCAAAGTAGTTGTCAAATCAAGAATACTGTTATAGGTTCTAAGCGGAAATTTTTGTATGCTTTGTCCTCCGACACTTTTGCCAGTGTGACATCCTTTACAGCCAAAAGTGATAAAGTTTGTCAAACCTCTTTTTGCTTTTTCACTTATCGCATTATTGTCTCCATCTAAAAATCTATCATAATCCCCTCGGGTTAAAAGCGTTCTGACGTAAGCTCCAATCGCTTTTTGTACATTTAAAAATGTGAGTGTCGGAGCTTGCATGTGCTGAGTATCTCCAAATACTTTTTGAAATTTTTCTACATACGCTTTATCTAAAGAGAGTCTTTGCTCAACTTCCGATGGGCTCATATTCATTTTGTAAGGATCTTTAATAGAATTTCCGGCCTCTTGCTCTACGGTATCGACTTCTCCGTTCCAAGTTAAATGTTTGGCTAGTGCAGAATTTAAAATACTTAAGGTATTTAAATGAAAAGGATTTTCTTGTTGATGGTATCCAATAGCAGTTGAGAGTCTGTCTGTTCCGCTTTGATCAGATAAATGACATACAACACAGTCTTTAGGAGAAGTTTTAGAGGGCGTGAGAAGCATACTTGAATAAGGTTTGTTTTTATTATTGTCTTTGTCTATCATATGACAGGTATTGCAACTGATATCTTGTTCTTTGGATAAGATTGTATTAAAATAGAGCTCTTTGCCTAAAGCGATTTTATCTTTACTTAATCTATTTTCTGGAGTATCGACAACTTTTAAAAGCTCTTTATAGGTGCTTGGATTACTTGACATATTTCTGGACAAGGCAGCTTCTCTTAACTCGTCATCGCTGAACGGTTTGCTCTCTTTTTGAGTGAATAGCCCTGATAATGATAGCAATAATATAATCGAAGTTGCGACAAAAATTGATATAATCCATGATCTCATAACATTGTTCTCCTCTGAAAATTTCCACCTACTTTACGCGACTGATATTGTTTATTTTAGTTAGCTTAGTATATATCATATGTTTAGGATATGATATGATACAAATCAAGAAAGAGCGCGGTATTGATGTAAAAATGAAGAATAAAGGTGCAAAATGGATAAAAATTCCAATCATATTAAAAATATTCTTCACGGATTTTTTCTCTCAATCGGTACCACTATTGCAGAGCCTTCGACCATCCTTCCACTAATAGTGAATGCTTTTGGTGGAGGCTCGCTTTTAGTTGGTTTTTTTTCATCTTTATTGCGTGGCGGTGCGATTATAGTGCAGATGTTGGCGGCTTTTCAAGCACAAAGTTATGCGCGGATGTTACCTTATCTCAGACGCGTTTTCCTTATACGTTTTCTCGCATGGTTTGGGATAGGAGTTGCGATTGTTCTCTTTGGCAAATCTCATCCAAATATCACTCTCTTTAGTATTGGTTTTGGTCTCTTTATCTTCTCTTTTAGTGCCGGTTTTGGAGCGATCTATTTTAAAGATATTCTCGCAAAGATTTTTACCCATAAATTTCGTGGTAAGAGTATGGCTTACAGACAGTTCTTTACTGCTTTTGGTGGCTTGATAAGTGGTTCACTCGCAGCGTTAATATTAAAAATATTTGAGCCGCCATTAAGTTATGGATATCTTTTTATTATCAGTTCATTTTTTATGGGATTTGGTTATTTGGCTTTTGCAACCGTAGATGAGCCCATAAAACAGGAAATTGCGCCAAGAGAAAATTCTTTTAAGAAATTCTTGCATAACGCCCTAGAGATATTTAAATCAGATAAAGATCTTCGTATTCAGATCACTACATTTTTACTCGCCTACGGTTATCTTATAGCCTTGCCTTTTATTATCCTTGATGCTAAAACAAAAATAGATCTCAGTGCTTCTGCTATTGGTATACTCATAACTACTCAGATGGTTGGCGCAATGCTTAGTAATCTTTTATGGGGAAAACTCAGTGGTAAAGGTAGAAATAGACACACGGCCAATCTTGCGATTGCCCTGCATCTTATTGCCATTTTAGTCGCAGCTTTTGCTTCAAGCTTACATGAGTATATGTTGGTGTTTTTTCTTATCGGAGCAGCAGCTGATGGCAATCGCATTGCTTCTGGAAATCTCATCTTAATTTTAGCGCCGTCAGAAAAACGTCCTTTGTATGTTGCTCTGCAGATTAACCTTGTTTCTTTTGGGATGTTTTTCTCAATAGTTGGAGGATTGATCTTACATGTAAGCAACTATATGATGCTTTACACTATCACGTCTTTGGTGCTTAGTGTCTCTTTTTTTACTTCACTTAAGCTCAAAGATGAAAGAGAAAACTAATCACTTCGTGACACAAAAGTGACACAAATTGTTATAAGAGCTTAACTCATCTTCCTATAAACTACCAAAATATTTGGAGATGATTATGATAGAGAAAATCTTAAAACGAGACGGTACACATAAAGAGTTTTTGGCCTTCAAGATTGAAGATGCCATCAAAAAAGCTTTTAAAAGTGAACATATTGCTTATGACAGTGCAGTATTTTTTAATGTCTTAGAAAAACTCAAAAGCAAAAGAGCTGTAGCTGTAGAAGATATCCAAGATTCAATAGAAAAAGAGCTCTATAAAGCAAGATATTTTGAAGTTATGAGATCGTTTATTCTCTATCGTCACACCCATAAAATGCAGAGAGAAAGTCTGCTTGATGAAGATACCACATACATTAACTCTACTCAAACAATAGAGGAGTATATCAACGGTACTGACTGGCGTATCAAAGCAAACTCAAATACCGGCTACTCTAATGCTGGACTTGTAAATAACACTGCGGGCAAAGTGATAGCAAATTATTGGCTGGATAAGATCTACTCGAAAGAGGAAGGGTATGCTCATAGAAATGGGGATTATCATATTCATGATCTTGATTGTTTGACAGGATATTGCGCTGGCTGGAGTCTAAGAGCGCTTCTTGATGAGGGTTTTAACGGTGTGCGAGGAAGAGTTGAGAGCGATGCTCCAAAACATTTTCGCGAAGCACTTGGACAGATGGCAAATTTTTTAGGGATATTGCAAAGTGAGTGGGCGGGTGCTCAGGCGTTTTCATCGTTTGATACCTATCTTGCACCTTATGTTTTTGCGGATAAATTGCCATATAAAGAGATCAAAAAAGCGATAAGAAGTTTTATATATAACCTCAATGTTCCCGCGCGTTGGGGACAGTCGCCATTTACAAATATCACGATAGATTGGACAGTCCCTGATGATCTTAAAGATCAAATCCCTACATGTAAGCAAAAACATCTCTTAAAAGACAGATTTGACAGAGGACTTTTGGCTCTTGCAAATGAGAGAGGCTGTGAAAAACTCGAAGATATGACATACAAACATTTTCAAAGTGAGATGAATCAGATCAATAGAGCTTACTATGAGATTATGACTGAAGGTGATAAAACGGGGCAGCCTTTCACATTTCCTATTCCTACTGTAAATATAACAGAGGATTTTGACTGGTATGGGGAAAATACAGATGTCTTGTTTGAAAACACGGCAAAAGTAGGTTCTTCGTACTTTCAAAATTTTATAGGAAGTCAGTATAAAAGAGATCTAAATGGAGAATTGATTGCCAACGATGAAGCATATAAACCAGGACATGTTAGAAGTATGTGTTGCCGTTTACAGCTCGATCTTCGTGAGCTTCTTAAGCGTGGAGGTGGACTTTTTGGCAGTGCAGAGATGACGGGAAGTATAGGTGTTGTTACGCTTAATATGGCAAGACTCGGATTTCTATACAAAGGGGATAAAAACGCCCTTATGGCGAGAATCGATGAGCTTATGAATTATGCAAAATCGACTTTGGAGAAAAAAAGAATTTTTATTCAAGAGATGTATGACAGAGGTCTTTTCCCTTATACTAAAAGATATCTTCCAGGATTTAAAAACCATTTCTCGACTATCGGTGTCAACGGTATCAACGAGATGATAAGAAATTTTACAAGCGATAGTTATGACATTAGCTCGAATGAAGGGATATCTTTTACAACTGAGATATTAAATCATATTAGAGAGAAAATGGTCGAGTATCAAGAGGAAACAGGCAATCTTTACAATCTTGAAGCAACGCCTGCTGAGGGAACTACATATAGATTTGCCAAAGAAGATAAGAAAAGATATGGTGATTCTATTATCCAAGCTGGAAAAGATGAAAATATCTATTATACAAACTCTTCTCAGATTCCAGTTGATTTGACAAATGATCCGTTTGAAGCACTGCAGTTACAAGATGATCTTCAATGCAAATATACGGGAGGAACGGTGCTTCACCTCTACATGCAAGAGCAAGTGAGTTCTACTGAAGCATGTAGAAAGCTAGTCAAAAATGTTATATCAAACTTCAGACTTCCATATATAACCATTACACCGCTATTCTCGGTGTGTCCAAAACATGGTTATATAGCTGGAGAACATGAATTCTGCCCAAAATGTGATGAAGCATTGATGGCAGAGTATGAAATTCAAACACTAGAAGTATCTTAACTGATCTAAATAGGTCTCTTGTGAAGCTCCTTGAATAGCCTCCGGGAGCTTCGTAGGGGACCTAATTTAAAAAAACTAAGGAGTACAAAATGAGTAAAAATGAAATTCTAAGCATGTTAAGGGAAAAAAGACAAAAATGCACAGTTTATACGAGAGTGATGGGGTATCACAGACCAGTTGAAAGTTTCAATTTAGGGAAAATCGGTGAGCACAGACAGAGAAAACAGTTTACTGAACACTAAGATTGTCTACGATATCACAAAATTCACGCATCTGGATTTTCCTGATCATCTCGCTTGTATCATCTGGTTTGCTGGATGCAATATGCGGTGTGATTACTGCTATAACAAGGAGATAGTTTTTGCTAAAAATGGAAACTATACTCTTAGTGACGTCATAAACTTTTTAAAAACAAGAGTAGGCTTGCTTGATGGTGTTGTTCTCTCAGGGGGAGAGGCGACGGATCATGATTTGGTAGCTCTTTGTAAAGAGATAAAAAATCTTGGATTTAAAATCAAACTTGATACCAACGGAACAAACTTCCAAACGCTTCAAATTCTATGCAACTTAGAGCTGATTGATTACATCGCACTCGACTATAAAGCACCTCGCTATAAATTTGGGCAGATAACAAAATCAAGTAAATTTGAAGAGTTTTGTAAAACTTTGGACTATCTTTTAGCGAGCAGTATAAAGTTTGAAGTCAGAACAACCGTTCATACAGATCTGCTGGATGAAAAAGATATTAACTTTATCATAAATGATCTTTTAATACGAGGCTATGATCATAAGTATTATCTTCAAAATTTTCTTGACACGGGAGAAAATATTGGCGATCTAAAAATTTCTCATAAAAAACTTGACAGATCCTTATTGTCAAATGATTTAGAAATAGTTTTTCGATAAAAACTCATAGCCTGAATATACTACATATATATTCTATCTCTTTTAGAAATAAATATTATTTTAGAGTTTCAGT
>JAVHRU010000102.1:0-29519 GCA_036171835.1 Sulfurimonadaceae bacterium
ATACTGAACACCAGCAGTTACACCAGCAAGACCAAGAGATGTTGCATCTAAATCACCTTGCAACCAGTAAGCATGAGCAAGTTTAGAAACATCATAGTACCACGCTTGTGCAGTTAAAGGTTTCCATGAGTTGTTGATAGCACCTATAGCGTATGCACCATCAGTACCGTATGTTTCAAAATTACCATTTGCATTAACAACTGGACCAACTGCTAAGTGATATGTAGTATTAACTCCACTAGTTCCATCATGTCCAAATGTTTCAGTTCCATTTCCATTCCCAACATACGCACCTACTAAAGTAGTATCTGGAATATCTTGGTTGATCAATACTGCTGCTTCAAATGTATTTTTTTCGATCGACCATTTTTCAGTAAATGCTAATGGAGTATCTAATTCCATACGACCAAGCTTAACAGTTGATTTTGAAAATTCATTTAAAGAAAGAGCAACCCAAGCCTCATTCATCCAGCTTGCATTATCAACTTTTGCAACATAACTCGAACCATTTGTTGTTAGGTTACTAGCAGTGTGTGCACCGCCCCAAACATTACTTACCATATTGTTTTCAAGACCTAAAGTAGACAGAGCTGTATAACCAGCACCAGCACTTACAGTTACTAAGCTATTTTTAGCCAAGTCAGCAGAGATATTAAGATTT
This sequence comes from Sulfurimonadaceae bacterium, assembly GCA_036171835.1. Taxonomy (GTDB): domain Bacteria; phylum Campylobacterota; class Campylobacteria; order Campylobacterales; family Sulfurimonadaceae; genus Hydrocurvibacter. Next base: position 662 of record JAVHRU010000102.1, read on the forward strand.
AAACCAGCATCAGCAGCAGAAGAATTTTTTTCAAAAAGAGTTCCCCCTTTTGACATCGCAGTACCAGCAAGTGCTGCTCCAAGATTGTTCGTAGTCTGACCGTTAGCATCACTTGTACTATAGAAAACTTGCGCGTTACCACTTACTTTTACATTGTCGATCGCGAATGCAGATGCACCTACTAGTACAGCTGCCGCAAGACTCATTTTAACTATTTTCATTCATTCTCCTTAAATAAGCTTTGACTTATTTTAATATTTTGTCGAAGCTATTGTATCACACATTTCTTAAAAATTTCTGTAATTTTATTTGATTATAATTATCAATAACACCCCTACTTATAGGCTTGCATCACATATTTATCACATTAGAAAAGCCATATTATTACAAAACAGTAAAAATTTGTTATACTAACGCATTGTTTAAAAAATATTTAAGTTTAGAGGAGAAAAAATGAGATTTTTAGGAACTGTAGGGATGTTTACTTATGTAACACTCACACTTAGCGGATGTAGCGGGCACACTATGCAGGACTATGCAGACAAGAAGTTTAACCACAAAGATGAAGTAAAAACTACCGAGGTCAAAAAAGAGGAACCAGTGTCTCCAACAAAAAATGAAGCACTCAGCAAAGTTTCTCCCTTAAATGATGGAAGAGCGGATGGAGCGATGCAAAGCTCTCTTGATAGCTGGCTGGGGAGTGTCTGGACACCGACTGTTGATAAAAATGAGACTATAAAAAAGATGGATGAAAACGAAAGTAGAAACTTCACTCTTCAGGAATACGTAGACAAAGCGGGTGCATATATAAAGAACCAACCAAAGTCAGATGCACCCTCACATGTAGAAGAGATGGATAAACTTCCCGTTATAGGAAAGTAAATGATATAATTCAATAAATTGAATTCAAGGATTTTAAATGCAATTAACAATCGATATAAAAGATTCCGCACTTGACAAAATAATGTACTTACTTAGTCATCTGCAATCAGACGTTCGTATAGTTAGTAAATCCGATGGTAGTGCTTTAGACATAGAGGTTTTATCCAAAGAAGATCCAGATTATCAATATATTCTTACATGTAAGGAAGAAAGAAAAAATAATCCAGATAATTACGGTACTTTAAATGATATAGATTGGAATTAACTTCTAATGTATAAAATAATTCTTCATAAAAGAGTCATTAAATTTATCAGTAGTAGAAATCCAGAAGATAAAAAACGAATAAAAGAAAAGTTTGAACTTTTGCAGATCAATCCTTATCCACTAAATAATCTTTTGGATCTCAAAAAAATGAAAGAGAGTAATGGATTTAGATTACGTATAGGAAACTATAGGTTTATTTTTAATGTTGAGGAAGATGAGCTCGTTATCTACATGGAAAAAGGTGATAATCGAGGTGATATTTACTAAAACTTTCTAAAACCAAAAGAAAGGACAAGGAAAAACCTTGTCGCTTTATAAACTACTCTTTTACATCCCAGCAAAGAACAGATCTGCCGTTTTCATCTTTTGTAGCGGCTGCCATTCCCATGATGTTATAACCACTGTCAACGTAATGAACTTCACCAGTCACACCGCTTGCCAAATCACTCAGTAAGTACATAGCAGAGTTTCCAACCTGATCAGTCGTTACATTTCTTTTTAGTGGTGCATTTGTTTCATTCCATGTAAGGATCTGTTTAAAGTCGCCGATACCTGCTGCTGCAAGAGTACGAATAGGACCTGCTGAGATAGCATTTACTCTTTGACCTTTTACGCCAAGCTCAACTGCCATATAACGTACACTTGCTTCAAGAGCCGCTTTTGCAACACCCATAACATTATAGTTTACTACATATTTTGGTCCGCCGAGGTAGCTAAGTGTTAGTATAGACGCATCATCAGATAAAACTGATTCTAAACGGTTTGTAAGGTCGATCAGTGAATAAACAGAAACGTTCATCGCGATATCAAAAGCCTCTTTTGTCGTTTTCATAAACGGTTCAGTCAAAGCCTCTTTTGGTGCAAACGCAACTGAGTGAACTAAAAAGTCTATCTTGCCGAAATCTGCTTCTACTAAAGAAGCGATACGAGCCATATGCTCTTCATTTCCAACATCAAGTTCATACACATAGTTACTTCCAAACTCTGCAGCTATTGGTTCTACACGTTTCTTTAGTGCGTCATTAAGGTAAGTAAATGCAAGTTCTGCACCCTGTTCTCTACACGCTTTTGCGATTCCATATGCTATCGACTTATCATTTGCCAATCCTACTATAAGACCTCTTTTGCCCTTCATTACCATTCATTGTTCCTTTGATTATTTATTTAATTGTTGTGCGTCTGAAATCATAGAGCAAAAATCATTCACTTTTAATGCTCCGCTTCCGACAAGTATACCATCTACATTATTTAGCGCTAGTATCTCTTTCGCATTTTCTGCTTTGACACTTCCACCATAAAGAATCGGAGTCTTACATGTAAGGCTTAAAATAGTGTGAAGAGTTTCTATCTCAGCTAAGGTTGGAGTCAGTCCTGTGCCTATCGCCCAAACAGGTTCATACGCTATGACTAGATCTTTATATTTTGTATCGATTCCTACAAGTTGAGCATTGAGATAATCTAGCATTTTTACTTCGCCACTTTCTCTTACATGTAAAGGCTCACCGATGCAGTAAACGATCTTGTAACCTAAGTTCTTATAAAACTCAAACTTTTGAGCTATAAACTCTTGAGTTTCGCCCAGAACATGACGGCGTTCGCTATGTCCGATAAGAATAGTTTTGATCGCAAACTCATCGAGCTGTTCTGTTCCTATTTCTCCGGTATACGCTCCATTTACTGCAGGATAAGCGTTTTGCGCACCCATTATCACTTTACCATTGTGTAGATACAGCGACGTTGCAGATGGAAAAACCAAAACTTCTTGACACACATCATTATCATGAATAAATCTTTCTAGGCTAGAGAAATACTCTCTCGTTTGATAACGGGTAAGGTTTGTCTTGAAGTTTGCGGCAATAATCATTCTTCTATCACCGGTTTAACCAAAGGCTGAACTCCTGGAAGTGTTTTTCCTTCAAGAAGTTCAAGTGATGCACCACCGCCTGTTGAGATAAATGTCATCTCTTCATCAAGACCGATACGTTGTACCAAGTCCGCAGTATCTCCACCGCCGACAACAGTCGTCGCATAGCTGTCTGCTACATAATGAGCGATCTTTGTCGAACCACGTGAAAAACGCTCCATCTCATATACACCCATCGGACCGTTCCAAAGAACTGTTTGAACATTGTTAAGTACTTCACGGTAAAGTCTAACTGTCGCAGGCCCGATATCTAAGCCCATCCAGCCATCTGGAATCTCTTGAGATGTTACTGCTTTGCTGACAGCTTCTGGATCAAATTTTTCCGCAGCGATAATATCTACCGGAAGATAAAATTTCACTCCAAGTTTTTTCGCTTCATCCATAATACGTCCAGCTTCATCAAGCAAATCATCTTCAACAAGGGATGCACCGATGTTATAACCAAGTTTTTTCAAAAATGTAAACGCCATACCACCGCCGATAAGGACCTTATCAACACGAGGAAGCAAATTTACAAGCGCTTCGAGTTTTCCTGAAACTTTACTTCCACCCACAATAGCCACAAATGGACGTGCCGGTTTTTTCATCAATGTTGCAAAAAATTGGATCTCTTTTTGTAATAAAAATCCAGCTGCTTTAGAGTTTTCATCAAAGAAATGTGTAATCCCCTCAACAGAAGCGTGAGCACGGTGAGAAACACCAAAGGCATCATTGATATAAATATCTGCCATTGACGCTAGTCTCTCTGAAAACTCTTTATCGTTTTTCGTTTCACCAGCTTCAAAACGAAGGTTTTCAAGCAATAAAACTTGTCCATTTTTCAAATCTTTTGCTTTTTGCATCGCATCATCACCAACAACATCTTCTGCTAGTATAATCTCTCTTTTTAAAAGAAGATGTAAACGTCTTTGAACCGGAGCTAGAGAATATTTTACATCAAAATCACCATCTGGACGACCAAAATGTGAAGCAAGAATAACAGAGCACTCTTGATCAAGACAATAGTTGATCGTAGCAATCGCTGAGCGGATACGGCGATCATCCGTGATGTTGTTGTACTCATCAGTCGGGACATTGAAATCACAACGGATAAACACTCTTTTATTTGCTAAATCTAGTTCTTTTATCGTATATAACTGCATTAAACTATCCTCTTATTTACTGATGTGAAGTGCCATGTCGATAAGGCGAGAAGAGTATCCCCATTCATTATCGTACCAAGCCATAACTTTTACCATATTACCGCCGATCACCTGTGTCAAATCATCTGCAACGATTGCGCTGTATGAAGAACCTACAAAATCCTGAGAAACACGCATCTGCTCATCTACAAGCAAAAGACCTTTAAGATCTGTTGCCGCTTTTTCTTTGAAAAGTGCGCTGATCTCCTCTTTTGTAGTATCACGGCCAACTACAACATTGAGGTCGACCATAGAAACATCCGGAGTCGGAACACGAACACTTTGTCCATGAAGCTTACCGATAAGCTGAGGCAATACAAGACCAATCGCTTTTGCCGCACCTGTCGTTGTCGGGATCATATTGACAGCGCCAGCGCGTGCACGACGCTTGTCTTTAGAATGTTTCACATCTAAAATATTTTGATCGTTTGTATACGAATGGATAGTCGTCATCAAACCTTTTTCAATTTTAAACGCATCATCCAAAGTTTTTGCGATAGGTCCAAGACAGTTTGTCGTACATGAAGCGTTTGAAATAACACGCTGTCCATCGTACTTCGTTTCATTCACACCCATAACAAAAGTCGGGGTATCCTTGTCATTTGCTGGAGCTGAAAAAAGTACTTTTTCGATCCCATTTTGGATATGAATCTGAGCGCTTTCTTGAGTCAAAAATACACCCGTACACTCAAAGACGATATCTGCACCACAAGATGCAAAATCAAGATTTTTCGGGTCTCTGTCACAAAAAACTTTTACTTTATTCGCTCCGATTTGAAGATAGCCATCTTCTAAAACCTCAACATCTTCTCCAAAATTTCCATGAACTGAGTCGTTATTTAAAAGATATACCATCATATCCAGACTTGACGTATCGTTTATGGCGACGATCTCGACGTCACTCCTTTGTGAAGCGATGCGAGTAACACAACGTCCAATACGTCCAAATCCATTAATTGCTATCTTTAGTGACATATTTATTCCTTACTTACTAAGCGTTAAAAATTGGGTTATTTTAGCAAATTTTTGCTATAATTTTATTTAAATGAAAACTATTGCTCTTTTTGGCGGCTCTTTTGATCCGCCTCATCTAGGTCACAAAGCTGTTGTTGATGCCGTTTTATCGACCTTGGATGTTGATAAAGTCATAGTGATGCCTGCGTATTTGAACCCTTTTAAGACGAAAGTTTATGCACCGCCAGAACTTCGTTTAAAATGGCTAAAAGAGATTTTTTCTTCATATAAAAACGTAGAAGTGGATGATTTTGAGCTTACATGTAAGCAAAAAGTACCGAGTCTACAAACGGTGCAACATTTACAAAAAAAGTATGACAAGATCTATCTTGTCATTGGCGCTGATAATCTCAAATCTCTGCACAAATGGGTGGGTTATGACGAGCTCAAAACTCTTGTAACTTTTGTTGTGGCAACGCGGGATGATGAGCAGATACCTCGTGAGTATATCTCTTTACATGTAAACGAGCCGATAAGCTCTACGAGTTTACGAGAAGATATCAAAAAAGAGTTTTTACCCGCATCTGTAGCAGGTGAAATTGAAAAATTTTATAAGGAAATAAATTGGATAAAAGATTAGAAAGAATATCTAGCGTTCTAGATACACATAAAGCTGAGGCAATAGAAGTTTTCGACCTTAGAGGGAAAGATTACTTTGTAGATTATGTTGTTCTTGCATCATCACTTGGACAACGCCATACAGAAGCATTGCTTGAGCACCTCAAAAAAGATCTTAAAAAAGAGGAAAAATTTCTCTATATAGATGAAAGTAGTGACTGGATCGTTGCGGATCTTGGCGATATCCTTATCCACATCATGACTCCTGAATTTCGTATCAAATACGATATGGAAAGCTTCCTAAGTGAACTTAAAAGAGCATAATCGCTCTTTTACCTATTCCTCTATCCAACACGCAGTAACTATCTTCGATCCATTATCAAACATCTTCACTTTAAATGCATCTTTACATTTTCCATCGATAAGTTCATACACAACCATCTGTAGTATTTTTTTACAACTTTTTGGAACATCAAAATGCCCTTTTATTCCTGTAAAAAAAGCTTCTAAAGGCACTTTTTTATCCATACCGATGACATTATCACGACATCCTGTCAGACCAATATCACTTAAATATCCAGTACCTTTGGAGATTTGAAGGTCATCACTGCTTACATGTGTGTGAGTTCCGCAAATCGCGCTCACACGTCCCTCTAAAAGCATCATCATCCCACGTTTTTCACTCGACGCTTCTGCATGAATATCTACAAATATGTTTTTAATTCCCTCTACATGTAAGGCTTTTACACTCTCATCTGCACAGCGAAATGCATTCTCCACCAAAGGCATTCCGTAGTGTCCCATGATATTAAGCACTGCGAGTTTTTCCTCGCCTACTTCGTAGATTTTCATACCAGTTCCAGCAACTCCACTAGGATAGTTATGTGGACGCATAATCTCCATCGAATCAAAAAGTTCTATGATCTCTTTTTTATCAAAGGTGTGATTGCCGCCAGTCATCGCATCCACGCCTGATTTGAAAAGCTCTTCGGCATTTTTCTTTGTAAGTCCAAACCCGTGAGAAGCGTTTTCATAGTTCGCAATGACAAAGTCAATGCCGTACTCTGCGCGAAGTTTTTTCAAATGATCGGCAATCATCACACGTCCAGGACGTCCGACGATATCGCCTATAAACGCTATTTTCATTATTTATAAAACCTTTTGTTTTGAATTTCTAAGATAAAAAAGTGTCGCTTTGACGATGTCATCATCATCTTTACTTGAAGCCGTTATGGTCTCTTTAGAATCGTTTTGATAGATAAAAGTGATGTTTTGTGCAAAAGAAGTCACAGTTTTTATCTTTTTACCAAGACTAAGAAGTTTAATGACCATCAACTCAAAAAACTGTTTTGTTACTTCATCAAGAGAGCCGAAACGATCGACTGTTTCTTCTTCTATCTCATAGACTTCCGTCACATCTTCAGCTTGAGAAAGACGGCGATACAGATCAAGTCTAAGTCTATCTTCGCTGACGACCATATCTGAGATATACGCGCTGATAGCCAGTTTGATATCTACTTTCGCTTTTTTCTCTTCGACTTTATTACTCAGCTCTTTGATAGCATCTTCAAGCATTCGAAGATAAAGCGAATAGCCGATATTTTTTATATGCCCACTTTGTGCATCACCCACAAGATTTCCGCCACCGCGGATCTCTAAGTCATGATATGCAAGCACCGAGCCGCTTCCTAAAAAGGAGTTAGACTCGAGGGCAATGAGACGTTTTTTCGCTTCATCTGTGATATTGTCTTTATCTTCGACGATGAAGTAAGCAAATCCTTCGACGTTTGAACGCCCCACTCGCCCGCGAAGCTGATGCAAGTCTGCGATGCCAAATCTGTCAGCTCCATCGATGATCATCGTGTTTACAGAAGGCATATGGATGCCTGACTCGATGATCGAAGTTGCGATCATGAGATCGTATTCACGGTTCTCAAACTTCAAAAGCTCTTTTTCTGTATCTGCCGCTGAGATTTTTGAATGCAACATTACCATTCTTAGCTCAGGCAAGATCGCTTTGAGTTCACCATATTTGATAGGCATATGATCGATAGAATTGTGCACGTAAAACACCTGACCACCGCGACGAAGCTCACGAAGAATGACCTCTTTTACAAGTTTTTCATCATAGCTTTTGACAAACGTTCTTACACCTTGACGCTCTACTGGCGGAGTTTGAAGCGTGCTCATCGTCTTAATGGAGCTTAGAGCCTGATTGAGTGAACGAGGAATTGGAGTGGCACTCATAGAGAGCATATGGATGTTGTTATAAAGCTCTTTGATTCTCTCTTTTTGCTTCACTCCAAATTTATGCTCTTCATCTACGATAACAAGTCCGAGTTTGGCAAATGAGACACCAAAGATCGCATGCGTTCCGACAACGACATCGATGATCCCTTCTTTAAGAGCAATCTCAACATTTTTTCTCTCTTTAGCCGTAATAAAGCGGTCAAGTTTTGCGACTCTTAGCCCAAGGGAATCAAATCTTATTTGCAAAGATTTATAATGCTGAGAACTAAGAAGTGTGGTCGGAACGATAATCGCGCTTTGAAATCCTGCCTTACATGTAGCGTAGATGGCGTTCATCGCGACCTCAGTTTTTCCAAAACCAACATCACCGCTAAGGAGTCTATCCATGATGTGACCGCCAGCCATCTCACCGAGTATCTCATCAATGGACTGCTTTTGATCATCGGTATAATCAAACCCCGAAGAGCTTTGAAAATCAGAGATAAGCTTTTTGCTCATATCGATTTTTGGTGCTTTTATGAGCGCGCGCGCCGCGGCTGTGTTTACGATGGAAGCAGCTATCTCAAAGAGTTTTGTACGAACGCTCTCTTTGAGTTTTGCAAAGCTTCCTTTTCCAAGACGATCCAAAACAGGAACAGAACCACCGCCTGCGATATAACGGTCTATGTAGTCGAGATTTTCAACAGGAAGCAGAACTTTATCATCGCCGATGTAGCGGATAACGATGAAATCTTTTACGCCACCGAGAATTTCCAACTGATCGATTTTCTCAAATATACCAACACCGTAGTCTTCATGAACTACATAATCTCCGGGTTTTAGATCATCAAGAAGGATGGAAGTTTTTCTGCGTCTGCGTTTTTTCTCAGGCTTGTTGAGGGAAAGGATTAGCTCATCATCGCCGATAACATTTAAAATAAGCGGACTGTAGAGAATCTCCACACCTTTGAGATCAAAAAGCGCACTCTGTTTTATCTGAGCTTCATTGGAGGCAATAAGGGTGATCTTTTTTCTTTTATGCACTTCCATAATCGACTTAGCATCCGTTACGATCAGAGGATGATAGTTGTGTTCTTCAGGGATAATCTCAGCGTTGAAAAACTCTCTTGAGATTTGAGGATCGTTTAAGCCGTACGCTTCATCCAAAGAATTTTGCATCTTTGAGATGAGCATCATTTTTTTATTTTCTACAAAATTTTCGGCCATTTCATCAAGCAACCAAAAACCAAGAGAAGCAAGATCTTTAACAAAACTATCAGAATCACTTTGTGAGATTTTTTCTTTTAAACTCTCGAACTGCGCTTCATCAAGCGAATAAAAAGCCGCAGTAATCTCAAAACTCTCTAATTCCTCGCCCAGTGTTCTCTGCGTTTCAAGCTCAAACTCTTTGATCTGTTCGATCTCATTGTCAAAAAGAGAGACGCGGATTGGATTTTCTGATGAGGGCACATAAATGTCGATGATATCGCCGCGAAAAGAGATCTCACCCTCCATCTGAACGATATCTACAAACTCATATCCCCAAAAGAACATCTGTTCTTTAAAGGCTTTTAACTCCAAAGTTCCGCCAAATTCGATGTTTGTTGATTGGAGTGCTTCTGGTTTTGGCAGAGGAAAAAGAAGTGTTTTTAAAGGTGAGATGATAAGAGGTTTTTTCTTCGCCTTATAATAAATCCGAAGAGCTGAGAAAAGCTCAAAAAGTTCCTCTTTAAAAGGTCTGAGATCATCTTTAAAACGTGCTCGAAAATCTGGAAAAACAATATGATCGATTTTAAAAAACTTTGCCACATCGCAAAGTGATGCAGCCTCTTTTGCATCTTGAGCAATTAGCAGGTCTAAGGAGGGTTTTTTGGTGGATTTGAGGTATTCAAAGAAACGGGTTTGTGACAAAACTGATCCTGACAGGCACTTTCGCAGGCCATAAAAATTGTGCGCATTTTAGCATAACTCTCTTGTTTTTAGAGTTTTTGCAACCCTTTTAAAAAGGTTTCAGCGACACTAAAGGAACCAAAAACGAGATAGTTTTTATCTGCTTTAAGTCCCAGATAATCTTTACATGTAAGCTTTAATTCTTGCATAGTATTCTCTAAAAGTATACGATCTGCGATGCGCGCATCATCAACACTGATGATCTCGACATCTTGGATGATCGGCTTTAAAACAGTTAAAATAGCTTTAAAATCTTTATCTTTATAAGTGTTGTAGATGAGTGTGATTTTTTGCCCTTCAAGCGCTTTTGCAATTGCTTGTGCGGCTAAAGCGTTGTGGCCTACATCGAGCATAATATTTGGTGCGATTTGGGTCAGCCTTCCAAATAATCTGGAATTTTTAAAGTCATCTGCATGAAACTCAAATCCAAGTTTTTCCAGAGCGCAAGCCGCTAGGGCAAGATTATCGCTCAAATATTTTGGTAGATGCATCGCTTCGCTGATGGCAGAAATTTTTGTTTGAAAACTTTCATCACTCTCTTTTAAAAAAGTGAGCTTTGTATCTTTTTGAGAGGCTATTTTTAAAGCTATTTCATAGACTTCTGAGTGTTTTTGCAAACCGATAATCGCAGTTTTTTGCATAGCATTTAGCTTTGTAGTTGCTATGTTTTCTATACTCTCGCCTAAAAAAGCGATATGATCAAAATCGATGGGAGTAAAAAGTGTGAGCTCTTTAGGAAATACAGCCGTCGCATCATACTCTCCACCAAGTCCAGCTTCAAGCACCACATACTCACACTCTGCAAACGCTACCATTGCCAAGAGTGTCGTGTACTCAAAATAGCTCAGTACATCAGCATCCTCTTGTTCAAGCAGGTCAAAAAGTTTTTTGTGAGTATCTTCTAAAAAATCATCTGCAATATCTAAGCCATCAAGCCAGATTCTCTCGTTAAATTTTAAAATATGAGGAGAAGTATAATGGCCTACTTTTAGACCTTTATTTAAGAGTGCTGAAGCTAAAAAGCGCCCCGTAGTCCCCTTACCGTTTGTACCAATGAGATGAATGATTCTAGGAGTTGGCAAAGAGGACTGAATTTTTTTATAAATACGAGGCATCCGTTCATAATCTATCTTGTCATAATAGAGCGGTTTTACCTCTAAAAAATCATTTAAAGCAGGAATATTCAAGACTCGACTCTATTCCTGCCATTTTGTTTTGCCATATAAAGTTTTTCATCTGCTGAGTTAATTGCAGCTTTTTGAGAAGGAAATTTTGATCTAACACTAACTCCCGCACTTAGTGTCACTTGAATGCGCTGATTTTGATACATAAATTTTGCTTCTTCTACATGCGCGCGTACTTTTTCTGCAAAGATAACTCCACCTTCAAGATCAGTTTCACTTAAAATCGCTAAAAACTCTTCTCCGCCATATCTTCCGACAATATCAACAGTTCTGCAATCTTTCTTTAAGATCGCAGCAAAAGCAGTCAAAACGGCATCACCCGCCTCATGTCCAAAGGTATCATTAACTTTTTTAAAGTGATCGATATCAAACATTACCACACTAAAATTGCGCCCATATCGTTCATACTCGTTCTCTTTGATCTCCATATAATCATCAAGTGCTCTTCTATTAAAGAGCTTTGTCAAAAAATCTTCACGTGAATTTTGTCTCGCATCTTCGAGCTCTTTTTCTAATCCTTCTATCTTTTTACCTAAAAGCTTGACTTCATTATCGTGTGCTTTAAGGTCTTGACTAAGTGCTGAAGTATTTTCTTCGAGTGCGATTGCAATGGTATAGAGTCTTTTATGTGCTGTTTTAAAATCAAGATTATTTTCTTTATTGAGATTTTCAAGATCCCTTTTTATATCTTTAATCTCTGTGTTGGACTGATCTGATTTTTCTATCATGCCGATAAGCTGAAGTGATAATTTATCGAGTACACTATCAAGAGACTGTATCATCGCTTTTAATGTATTTTTATCAAGTGAAATACGAAGTTTTATAGCAGCCCTTAGCTCTTTTTCTATCGATTGCATAGTAAGAATTTCAGGATTTTTTCTGAGACTGTCACTAATTTTCGCTATTTTTTCATTAATACTTGAAGCGATTGAAGGGACGAGTGAAGCGATGATAATGGCTGCAATCTGTCTTAAGTTCCCCTCTTTTGCAATACTTTTTTCAAAACTTAGATTTTCAATCGTGCTTTTTAAGTCCTTGGAATGTACTTTTCCCATTGATTTGAGATTATTAAAAAATGAATCATCATAGTTCGTGATAAAATTTACCCAAGCCTGACGATAAGTCGAAAACTGCTCTTTTGATGCATTAGGGATATTGAGAAGATCTAAACTTTTTCTAGCTAGTTCAGCGGCTTCTTTGTTATGAAGGAGTTCAACTGTTTCTAGTATCCGTTTAGTTAAAAGTTGATTTTCTATTAAAAGCTCGGCACAATTAGTAGGATTCATACGGTTAAGTTTGGATATTAGATAACGCATAAGTTCTTGAGTAGTTTTAAGACGATACTGTTTGAGTTCTACTTGAAACTCTTTATTGAGAGTGTTGGCATATTTATCGACTTGATTACACTCTTCTATAAGCATCCCGGCAAGTTTTGCTTCTTTACAAAACGCCTCTGCATAATACTCCGGAGTTAAAAGTTTATTTTCATCTTTGAGTCTTTCTATCGCTTTTCTTATAATCCCGTGAATCGTCATCATTCAGCCTTTTTTATTCTTGCTCCCTGGGCAGAGACTTTGGCTACAAAAGAGGAGATAGCCTTTGTAGCACCATTTTGAATCGCTTCAAAACGGATCTGATCAGATATTATAGCATTTGGTTCAATAGAAAAATCATAATTTCCCGAGACATCATATTGCTTCATAATTCCATCATGAGAACTTGTGATATTTAAATAAACAACAGTTCTATACCCCGTTACATATCCGTTTGTATCATACTGCATAGGAGTATAGGTGACATTCTTAAGTACAATTACAAGATGTGTTGTAGAGTGAGCTTTGTCACTCAAAGAGGTTTGAAAACTTTTGATAACAGCAGTATCTACAGCATCTTTAATTAAGACTGTATTTTGAGGATCTATCGCCGATATAATCACTTGTGTGCTTACTTTATCTCCTAGGACTTCGCGTGCAAATTTTGAGCTTGGAAGGTAGCCACAACCGCTTAAAAAACCTATATGTAAGGCTAAAATTAGTATCACAGAAGCTCTTACATGTTGCATTTTTTATCCTTTTATAACGATGTTGACGAGTTTATTTGGAATCACGATCTCTTTAACGATCTCTTTGTCTTCTATCCATTTTGCGATACTTTCTTTTGCCAAAGCTAAGATTGCCTCGTTGCTATCACCTACACCCACTTCGATCTCAGCGCGTTTTTTACCATTAACAGAAACACCCATATTGATGCTCTCAACTTCAAAAACTTCATCAATCACTTTTTGAGGCACAAGGTTCTTACATGTAAAGAGTTTATCACTTAATTCCCAACAGATATGTGGCACGACAGGTTCCATTATTGATAAGAGAATCCAGTAACCTTCCGTCCAAACATCTCTGTTTTCTTGAGTACCCAGTGCATTCATTGCTTCCATAACACCAGCTATCATCGTGTTGAAAGTGTAACGCTCCCCGTAAACCTCTTCTGCTCTTTGCAATGCTTCATAGACTTTTTTACGAGCAAATTTTTCCTCTTTGCTCAAAGTTGAATGATTGACTATTGGCAAAGTTTTAGACATATTTGCCTTTGAACTTCGATCATAAAAACGTTTTAAAAACCGAAATGCACCCTCTACGGCACTGTCATTCCACTCTAGCTCTTGAGTCGGAGGTGCGGCAAAAAGGATAAAAAGTCTTGCCGTATCTGCGCCGTATTTTTCTATCAGCGCGTCAGGATCGACAGTATTGCCTTTTGACTTGCTCATCTTTGAGCCGTCTTTAAGCACCATACCTTGAGTTAATAATTTTTCAAACGGCTCACTATTTTCGATATAACCTAAGTCTCTGAGAACTTTTGTAAAAAATCTTGCATATAAAAGGTGAAGGATCGCATGTTCAATTCCGCCGATGTAGTGATCAACATTCATCCAGTAATCGACTTCTTTTTTATCAAAGCCCTTCTCGTTCCATGTAGCACGTGATGCAGTATAACGCAAGAAATACCAAGAAGATTCCACAAAAGTATCCATCGTGTCAGTCTCCCGCGTCGCATCGCCCTTACATGTAGGACATTTACAATGTTTCCAAGTCGGATGATTCGCTATTGGATTTCCCTCACCTGTAAACTCCACGTCTTCTGGCAAAGTGATAGGTAGATTCTCTTTTTTTTCAGCCACGGTACCACATTTGTCACAGTGAATCAAAGGAATTGGAGCGCCCCAGTATCTTTGACGTGAGATTCCCCAGTCTTTGAGACGGAAGTTGATCACTTTTTTACCGATGTTTTTCTCTTCAAAAAGATCCATTACTTTTTGTTTAGCATCAGTTGAAGGAACGCCATCAAACTCGGCAGAGTTAAATAAAACGCCGATTTCTGTGAATGCAGAGTCAGTTGGAAGTTCACCCGTAAGCGGTTTTATAACAGAGTAGATAGGAAGATCATATTTTTTTGCAAATTCATAATCTCTGTCATCATGTGCAGGAACTGCCATAACTGCGCCACTGCCGTAATCCATCAAAACAAAATTAGCGATCCAAACAGGAATATTTTTTCCCGTTAAAGGATGAATCACATTGATCCCAAGCGAGATACCTTGTTTATCTTTTTGACGATCAATATTATTTGAGTTTTTCATATGACGGATAAGGGTAGCTGTCTCTTCGCTAAACAAAGAGTTTTCAAGCATATAAGTTACTATCTCATGTTCAGGAGCAAGAGCCGTGTAGCTTACGCCGTAAATAGTATCTGGGCGTGTCGTGAAAACATCAAACTTGTCAAAGTTTCCACCTAAAAGCTTCTTACTTGACTCATCAAAATAAAGGTCAAACTCCAAACCTGTTGATTTTCCTATCCAGTTTTCCTGCATAGTAATAACCTGTTTTGGCCAACCATTTTCTAAAAGTTTGAGATCATTTAAAAGTTCATCTGCATAATCTGAGATTTTTAGATAATACTGAAACATCTCTTTTTTGACCACTTCCGTGTCACATCTCCAACAACATCCATCAATCACCTGCTCATTTGCAAGAACAGTCTGGTCATGCGGACACCAGTTTAAGAACCCTTTTTTGCGATACAAAAGTCCTTTTTCAAACATATCGATCATAAAACCCTGCTCGAACTTTGTATAGAGTGGATCACTCGTGGCAAAATCACGCTCTTTAGAAAAAGAAAGCCCTAAAGTAGAGAGCTCTTTACGCATATAATCTATATTTTCATAAGTCCATTTTTTAGGATGGATTCCGTTTTTGATAGCTGCATTTTCAGCCGGCATACCAAAACTGTCAAATCCGATTGGATGCAATACATTTAAACCCTGTTGGCGATAGTAGCGTGCAAAAGCATCACCAATAGTGTAATTTCTTACATGTCCCATGTGTAGTCTTCCGCTTGGGAAAGGAAACATACTGAGTATATATTTTTTATCTTTACTAAAATCATCACTCGGCTCAAAACTGGAGTTATCACTCCAAAACTTTTGCCATTTATTTTCTATCTCTGTTGGGGTGTACTGCAAAAAAAATCTCCTAATTAACGGTTGTTCATATTTAATTTTTTCCTCATAAGTGAGGAAAACTCTATCAGACGACTCCGCCTTCAAACTGGCTTCTCATCTTGTCTTTTTCTATATCACGTTTTTTTGCATCTGCGAGTTTTGTTCTATATTTCACAACATCAAATCCAAACCATATAAGCATCGGAGCTGCAACAAAGATTGAAGAATATGTTCCTATAACAACACCAATAAGCATTGTATATGAGAATGGATGAATGATCTCTCCACCAAACATATAAAGAGTAAAAACAACTAAAAATGTCAAAAGCGATGTCAATACCGTACGAGAAAGTGTACGCGTAATTGCATCATTGATAACCTCTTTAAAGCTATTCTCATTTGAACCCTCAATTCCCTCACGAATCCTGTCAAAAATAATGATAGTATCATTGAGGGAATATCCAAGAAGGGTCAATAATGCGGCTAGTACATCCAAGTTTACTTCGACATTAAAAAATATAATAAAGCCGATAGCAATAGAAATATCATGCACCAAAGAAATAATCGATGCAACCGCAAAACGCCACTCAAATCGAAATGCGACATAGACCAAGATACCAAGAACTGCCAGTAAAAGCGCTGTAATACCTTTCGTTCTCAGTTCGCTTCCAACTGCCGGCCCGACCATATCTACACGTCTGATCTCAAAATCACCGGTTGGCTTGAGTAACTCTCTTGTAACATCTCCGATATCTTTTCCGACACTAGTTGAAGAGGTTTTCATACGAATGATCACTTCATCATCAGAACCAAATTTTGAGATTACGGCACCATCATAGAGATGATTACTTGCAAGAACTTCTCTCATCTTTTTGATAGGTGCTTCTTGTTTATACTGAACTTGAACAATCGTTCCGCCCTCAAAATCGATACCGTAATTGAGACCTTTTGTACCAATAAGAACATAAGCTATGATACTGAGTATCATTGAAATAGCAATGGCCATATTTGCACGCTTCATAAAATCAAAAGAGTGCTTGTATTTAAAAAATTCCATTCCTTAATCCTTTATACCAAACCACAAACGGTGGTTTTTGCTATTTTCAGCTTTTTTATCTAAAAGATCATAGATTCCATGTGTTCCTAAAATTGCAGTAAGCATAGAAACGGTAATCCCAATAGTAATAGTAATAGCGAAGCCTTTAATCGTTCCAGTTCCATATACATAAAGTACAATAGAAGCGATCAGCGTCGTGATATTTGAATCCACGATCGCACGCATCGCATTGGAGTAACCGCCTTGGATCGCTTTTTTCATAGAAACGCCCTGATATAGAAGCTCTCTAATCCGCTCCGAGATAATGACGTTTGAATCAACTGCCATACCGACAGTCAAGACGATTCCGGCCATACCAGGAAGAGTTAATGTCGCTCCAAAAAGTGCCATGATCGCGATGATAAGCAAAAGGTTTACAACAAGCGCCACATTTGCGATAACACCTGCTAAACGATAGTAAAACATCATAAATCCAAATACCAAAAAGAGACCAGTATATAAAGCCATCATACTTGCATGGATGCTATCTGCTCCGAGGCTTGGCCCGATAGAGCGTTTTTCCATAACATAGATAGGAGCTAAAAGCGCGCCTGAACGAAGAGCAATCGCTAAATCTTGCGCTCCTTCCATAGTATAGTTTCCACTTATCTGTCCGCTTCCCCCACCAATACGTTCATTGATAACAGGTGCTGAATAGACTTTTCCATCAAGCACGATAGCAAGATGATTTCCAACATTTTTAGCTGTAAAATCTCCAAATATCTGTGCACCCTCAGAATTGAGTGTAAAGCTGATTACCGGACGGTTATTTTTATCAAACTCAACTCTTGCATCTGTAAGCATTCCGCCATCTAGGATAGGAATCTCATGAACTAGATGTTTTACCTCTGGAGACTGTGCATCTTGAAGGATTTCATCTCCCATATTTGAAGCATCAAGCGGAGTAAGTGTACTCACACGAGCTCCACGTCCTTCATCCACAGCCATGAGTTCAAGTTTTGCAGAGCGTGAAATAAGTTCACGAGCACGTTGTTCCTCTTCTTGAGTTTTTATCCCCGGAAGTTCTACGAGAATCTTATCTTCACCCTGACGAGCAACAATTGGCTCAGAGAGTCCAAACTGATCAAGACGATTACGTATAGTTTCAATCGCTTGAGCTACTGCTTGAGTTTTTGTTTTTGCAATCTCTTCAGGTGTGAGTGAAATCGTATAGCTGTCACCTTTAGTGTCAACCTTCACACCCTTCATATCTGCAAAAAGTTTAGTAATATTTTTTGCATCATCATGATCGAGCAGAGTAAATTCTACATTGCTTGGCGTTACACTCAAAGAATCAACTAATATCTCATGATGCTCTGTATAGTGTTTTACACTTGAAGCGATAGACTTCACACGTGATACGACTGCTTCATCTGTTTTAACACCCAAAAGTAAATGAAGACCACCTTGAAGGTCAAGCCCCAGAGTAATCTTTGCACCCTCTTTTGTTTGAAAAATAGATGGAACCGAATAAGCAATCGCAAATATTATTGAGATTGCAAATATGATTATTCTGTAATTAAATTTCATCCTCGTACTTTCTTGATACCGAGTCTTTTACCAATTTTGCTATATTTTCTTTATCAATTGAAACAGTCAAAAACTTCTCTTCAACTTTTTTGATCTCAACTATTAGTCCTCCGGCTGTAACGACTTTATCACCTTTTTGAAGTGACTCTATCATCTCTTTACGAGATTTTGCCTCTTTTTGCTGAGGACGAATGATCACAAAATACATGATCGCAATTAAAAATACAAACGGTAGTAATTGACTTAGTAGTGCCATGGATAACCTTTTTAGCGTAAAATTATCGCCATTATACAAAATCTAAACCTAAAGATAGATATAATTACACCATGAATAAATATTTACATAGAACCTTACTCTTGCTAAAAGACGTTTTCTTTGCCCTGATTACGGCTATTTTTTTTAGTGCCTTTATCTATTTTGCACATTTTGATATTACATGTAAGCTATGCGATTCCTTGTTTGCACTCGCAGCTTTTACATCTTTGCTTTATGCGCCAAAAAGAGTCGTACTGCTCAGTGGTTTTTTCATCGGCCTCTTTTGGTTTTACTGGATCGGTTATAGCTTTAAATACTATGGTATGACTCCTCTAGTGGAGCCATTTATCGCATTTGGTTTTGGTCTTGTCTATACACTCTTTTTTGGTACTCTTGCCATTACTAATAAAGTCTATCTTCGCGCACTTATCCTTTTTGCTCTTAGCTATGTTGCTCCTTTTGGCTTTAACTGGATGAAGATTGAGCTGCTCTTTATCAACAGCTACTTTGGCACTACGAAGTTAGACCTTGCACTCATACTTGTAGCGCTTGCACTTCCTGCATTTTTCCATGGCAAGCTCAAATACCTTCCATTTGTGATCACTGGTTTTGCACTTTCGTTTTCACATCCAACCTTAACACCGCCTCCGCTTAAAATCGACCTTATTGCCACACATCTAGGTCAAGCAGAAAAATGGGATCCAGATAATTTACAATACGTTGTGAATCTCAATCTTTCTTATATTGATGATGCCATCACGCAAGGCTATGACGTAGTCGTTTTACCAGAATCAGCATTTCCAATGTTTTTAAACGAATCACCGATTTTACTCGAGTACTTAAGTGAAAAGTCGAAACAGATTCCCATCATCACAGGCGCACTTCTTAATGAAAATGGCACACATTATAATGTGACTTACCATTTTGAAAATGGCACTTATACGATTGCTAAAAAAATAGTTTTAGTCCCATTTGGTGAGTATGTTCCATTGCCAAAATTTATGCAAAAATGGGTGAGTGACACTTTCTTTGGGGGTGCAAGTGATTTTTCTGTGGCTAAAGAACCTACAGATTTCATTATTAAAGGGATTAAATTCAGAAATGCCATCTGTTTTGAAGCAACGACAAATGAACTTTATCAAAATAGCCCGCAATATATGATAGCAACAAGTAATAATGGCTGGTTTTTACCATCCATCGAGCCAACTTTACAAAATTTACTGCTAAAATATTATTCACAAAAGTATGGAACTGTAATATTTCACGCAGCAAACCGTGCTGGAACAGGAATTGTACAATAGTTATCATCTAAGGATTAAAATGAAGATTGCTCAAAATATTACTGAACTTATAGGCAATACGCCGCTTGTAAAACTACAAAAACTCTCTCGTGAGTGTGGTGCAACGATACTAGGAAAATGTGAATTTATGAATCCGACAAGTTCCGTCAAAGACCGTATCGGTTTTAATATGATCAAAACTGCGATGGATAATGGACTTATCAATGCTGATACGACTATCATAGAGCCGACAAGTGGTAACACTGGAATTGCTCTAGCTTCTATCTGCGCGGCACTTGATCTCAAACTCATCCTCACTATGCCTGAGTCTATGAGTGTTGAGCGACGAAAACTTTTAAAAGCACTTGGGGCCCAGCTGGTTCTTACCCCTGCACACGAGGGAATGAGAGGTGCAATCAATCAAGCAGATGAACTCACTAAAACGATAGAAAACTCTATTATCTTGCAACAGTTTGCAAATCCTGCAAATCCTGAGATACACAGAAAAACAACAGCTTTGGAAATACTTCGTGATACTGATGGGCAAATAGATGCTTTTGTCGCGGCTGTTGGAACAGGCGGAACACTCACTGGAACTTCTAGCGTTTTAAAACAAGAACTGCCAAATATTCAAATCTTTGCCGTTGAACCAAAAGATTCAGCCGTCATCTCAGGCGAAAAAGCTGGGCCACATAAGATTCAAGGGATCGGCGCGGGATTTATCCCTGAAATCTTGGATGTACATATTTTTAATGAAGTGATCAAAGTAAGTAATGAAGATGCCATTGAGACAGCGAAAATGCTCGCTCGCACCGAAGGTTTACTTGTGGGAATATCTGCTGGAGCCAATGTATTTGCAGCGATGCAAGTGGCTTCTCGCAAAGAGTTCGCTGGAAAAACTATCGTTACTATTCTTTGTGACACAGGTGAGCGATACTTGAGTACCTCACTTTTTGATGAATAACAATCTACTTGAAACTATAAAGAGTGTCGATGGAGAGCCTCTTCATCTTAATTATCATCAAGCTAGATATGAGCGTTCATTAAAATCTTTGGGCCACCACATAAGGTATGATTTAGCGGACCTACTCCGTCCACCCTCGGATGGAGTTTATAGATGTAGAGTTCTTTATCATGAAGAGATTATTAAAATTGAATATTTTCCTTATCAGTTCACGCCCATCAACTCTTTAAAACTAGTTTATTGTAATGCAATCAACTACCCTTTAAAATATGAAAACAGAGATGAGTTAAACAAACTTTTTGAACTTCGTGATAATAGTGATGATATTATCATCGTCAAGAACTCTAATTTAACAGATACTTCAAAAGCAAATATCGCCCTCTATGATGGCTCAAACTGGATCACACCTTCCACTCCCCTTTTATACGGAACAACAAGAGCCAGACTTTTAAATGAGAACAAAATTATTGAAAGAGCTTTACATGTAAACGATATCAACAACTTTTATAAGGTTGCAGTTTTAAATGCGATGGTTGATTTTTGTCTAGTCAAAGATGGTATAATTCCCTGAAAATTAATACCTAGAGGCAGTTTTTATGCTATTTGACATTGTAAAAAACAGTGAATTCCAAAAACTTATGCAACACCATATAGAAGAGTTGATCGTTTATTTCTTTCAAACTGAACAAAATTTTGGAATCCTTTGTAACATTGATGAGATCTCTTTTGAACCGCCGCTTCCTGAATCAATCAATAAAGAGTTTCGTCCGATGACTCTATTCTTTTTAGCCGGTTATACTTTTGAAACAGCTCACATAGACGGCGATATGCTTATTTTTGAAGCTGGCTTTGGAGTAGAAAATATCGGTAGTTTTGTAACCGTTCCATTGTTAAGTATCATGCAGATAATCGTTGATGAAACACCTATTTTTGTGAATGTTGCGACATATACAAGAGGAAAACAGGAGAAAAAAGTTTCAAACAGCAACAATGGAATAAAAAATTCAATGGAAGCACTACTAAGCAATCCCGAAAACAGCAAGTTTAAAAAGTAAAGAAACTACGATATAACTTCCTTACATGTAAGGAGTTATATCTTTATAGATAGAAGAAAATTCACTACATTATCGATGAATGCATCGTGTTTACGCTCTTTTGAATACGCTATATAAAACTTACGAGTGATCTTATAGTTCTTGATTCTCGCTTCATATAAAGTTCCATTCTCGATCTCATGTGCTATGACATGACGAGAGACTACTGAAACTGTCGGACGTCCAGTTTTTGAAGCATAAGAAATAGACTCTTTAATAGCTGTAGGACTTGTGACGACACCTATAACATTAAAGCTGCTACACTCAACACCGATCTCTTCAAAAACCTCTGAAGTCAGTTTTCTCGTATGCGAGTTTTCATTTCTACAAATCCAGTCAAATTTATAAAGATCTTCTTTACGCAACTGCTTTGGAATCGGTTGATTTGAAAATATCACAAGTTCATCTTCTACCCATTCTCTATAAATGATACCCTCATGTATTATCGGTGACTCAATAAGAGCTATATCTATCTTTTTATCTTCCAACTGCTCTATAACCTCAGCTGAAAGAGCAACATGGAGATGCACTTCGTTATCTATTTTCTCTTTAATAGCACCCAAATAAGATGGAAGGATATAGTTTCCTATCGAATATGAAGACCCCATTACAAAAGTAAAATCTTTATTGATTATCTTTAAAAGCTCTTTTTCACTACCACTGATAGCTTTTTCCAAACGAGTAGCAATACGAAAAAGATCTTCTCCCTCTTTTGTCAGACGGATGCCATTTTTTTTACGCTCTACAACTCTGGTATCAAGATAATCCTCGATAAATTTTATCTGTTGTGTAACGGCTGGCTGGGAGATTCCAAGCTTTGCCGATGCTTTAGAAAAACTTTTTTCTTTAACTACTGTCAAGAAAGTTTGTAGCTTTGCAAAATCTTTGAGCATAATAATTCCTATAAGTTTAATGAATAATAAAATTATAACTCAAAATTATAATGAATGCAATAGATTTCTAATAAAGGATATTTTTTTAGATATAATAAAAGAATAAATCAAATTAAATGATGTGAACTTATGGAAAAAATATTTAGTAAACTCAACGAGGCTCAGTCAAGTGCTGTTAAACAGACAGAGGGGCCGGTGCTGATTCTAGCAGGTGCGGGAAGCGGTAAGACGACGACTATCACTTCAAGACTTGCGTATCTTTTAAAAGAGGTTGGTATTCCAGCAGGCAATACTCTAACTCTTACTTTTACAAATAAAGCCGCAAATGAGATGCGAGAGCGCGCGCTGAGTATGATTGAAAATAAATCTTATCCACCACTTTTATGTACATTTCATAAGTTTGGGCTCCTCTTTTTAAAATTTAATATCCATCTTTTAGGTCGTAATCATAATTTCGTTGTTATAGATACAGACGACAAAAAAAAGATCCTTAGAAAAATCAACTCTGAACTCCCAACTCCACTGATTGCCAGCGAAATATCACGATATAAAAATTCTCTTTTAACTCCTGATGATGCTTATAAACAAGCTGAAATGACCATTTATCAACAAATCGCAAATGTTTATGAGGAGTATCAGGCTTATTTACTAGAAAACAATCTCGTCGATTTTGATGATCTTTTAGCTCTTCCATACAGACTTCTTTGTGAAAATGAGGAATTAGCACTTAAGACAAGTCAAAAGTATCAGTATATAATGATTGATGAGTATCAAGATACGAATGAGTTACAGCTCAAACTGATACAAAAACTCTGTATGACGCACAACAACCTCTGTGTTGTCGGTGATGATGATCAAAGTATCTATGGCTGGAGAGGCGCGCATATACGCAATATCTTGGAGTTTGATCAGGATTTCAAAGATACTTATGTTGTAAAATTAGAGGAAAATTACCGCTCTCGTGAACCGATTCTCGTTGTAGCAAATGCTTTAATAGAACATAACCGCTCTCGTCTTGGAAAAAAACTCATCTCCACTCGCGGTGGCGGAGAAGAGGTCAAAACCCTCAACTCCGGTGATGAAAGTGAAGAAGCAAGAAAAATAGCTGATCAGATTATTAAACTCATCAACAGCGGTACTTCACCTCATGAAATTGCTATTCTTTACCGTGTCAATGCACTCAGCCGCTCTATAGAAGATGGACTCAATCGTGCAAATATCCCTTACAAACTTGTCGGAGGACTTCGCTTTTATGACCGTTCAGAGGTTAAAGATCTTATCTCTTATCTCAGAGTGATTACAAACTTTCATGATAACTTTTCTTTTAAAAGAATTATCAATAAACCAAAACGTGGACTTGGCAAAGCGACTATCGATAAACTCGAACTCGAAGCAATCGCCCTTGATATCTCTATGTTTGAATATATTGAGAGACATACCTTGTCAGAGCTTGAAGAATTAGTAAAGAAAAAGAACGCACAAACCCTTAAAAGTTTTATAGAAGACATTAAAGAAGCACATAAAATTTCACAAAATGCGATGTACTCTTTTGTAGATTTTCTAGAAGATACTTTTCATATCAAAGAGATCTATAGTTCTACTCCTGATGAGCAAGAAAGACTTCTCAATATCGATGAGTTTTATGGACTTTTTCGCGATCATGTCAAAAAGAAATCTGAACTCACTCTCGATGAGTTTTTAAATGAACTTACCCTTCAAAGTGACCAAGATGAGATCGAAGGTGAAAGCATCTATATGATGAGTATCCACGCATCCAAAGGTCTTGAATTTGAACATGTCTTTATCATTGGGCTAGAAGAGGGATTTTTACCTCTCACAGGTGATGGCAGTGACCTAGAAGAAGAACGCCGCCTTGGATATGTTGCTATTACAAGAGCAAAAGAAGCTCTGACTCTTTCACATGCAAATAGTAGATTTTACAAAGGTAGACGTAGTGATCTTTTAAAAAGCAGATTTTTTAACGAAGCCGGACTTTGTGAGGGTTCACTCGTTGTCGAAAAAAGTACAGGCTTTAAAAAAGGTGATCTTGTGCGTCATAAAATCTTTGGAGCTGGGCGCGTCATGGGTGTCAGTAAAACAGCAAAAGAGTTTAAACTCAGTATCAATTTCGGTGGTAATACAAGAGAGATACTCGCTTCTTTTGTGGAGAAACTTTGAACAGACTTTTTGTTGCCTACAAACCAACTTGGATTGGTTCAAACAAATTTTTATCACAATTAAAAAGAAAATACTCTGAGAAAAAAGCTGGTTTTACGGGAACGCTTGACCCTTTTGCCAAAGGTGTACTGATCATTGGATTCGGTACACACACAAAACTTTTTCGTTTTTTAGACAAAACACCAAAAAGCTATCGTGCAACGCTTTGGCTTGGAGCAAATTCTGATACTCTTGATATCGAGTTAGTCGATAGCATAGAAGATACAAAACCCTTAAGTCAAGAGAGAATTCAAGAAGCGCTTAAAAATCTTGAAGGCACAATTACCTATGATCCGCCGATATTTAGCGCAAAAAAGATAGATGGACAGCGTGCATATGATCTTGCGCGCGCGGGTAAAGAGGTAGTGTTAAACAAGATAACTTCAACTATCTATAATACAAAATTCATCTCTTACTGCCATCCATTTGTCACATTTGAAGCTACTGTTTCTGAGGGCACTTATATCCGTTCACTCGGGAGAATCCTAGCTCATGCTCTTGGCGTAAATAATGGATGTCTCAGTGCATTGGAACGCCTCCGTGAAGGACAGTTTATCTATGAAAATGAAAAATCTCTAGATATAAAAAAATGTTTAAATATTCCTCAAAATTTTTATCATGGCGATTCTACAAATATTTTTTATGGCAAACCCTTACATATAGAGGATTTTAAAATACAAGAAGATGGCATGTATTGGATTGATAATAATGATACAATTACAATAATAAATCTATCCAAAAATCAAGTCAAATATGAACTTAACAAGGTTGAAATATGCTAATTTTATCTCGCAAGGTAAATGAATCTATCATGATTGGTGAAGATATTGAGGTAAAAATCATCTCTATCGATAAGGGAGTCGTAAAACTTGGGATAGAAGCGCCCTCTTCGATATCCATTATGAGAAATGAACTTTTAAAAGAGGTACAAGATTCCAATAAAGCTGCATCTGTGCATGTAGATGATTCTATCTTAGAAAATTTCTACAAGAGTTTTTCAAAAAAATTATGAATCCATATAAAGCCTACGCAAAAGTCAATATCTTTTTAAAGATCACCGGAACTCGTGGAGACTATCATGAAATCATCTCTAGGTTTATGAAAGTTCCTACCCTTTATGACGAACTATCATTTATACCAAAAACAGATGAAACATTTCAGATTATCGGTGATTTTAATTGTGCCACGGAACAAAATACGATCTATAAAGCTTATTTAGCTTTGTATGAAGGGACAAAATCTGAAACTCTGGTAGAACTTTTAAGAGATAATGCCATACATGTAAATAAAAAAATTCCCTCTTTTGCCGGTCTTGGCGGAGGAAGTAGTGATGCTGCAACTTTTTTAAAGATGTGTAATAAAGTTTTGGATTTAGGTTTAAGTAAAAGTCAATTAGCCGCTATCGGAGCAAAAGTTGGAGCTGATGTGCCATTTTTTGTTTATGATTATGAGAGTGCGAATGTCAGTGGTATAGGTGAGATCGTTGAAAAGTTTGATGAAGAGCCACTTGAACTAGTGATATATACACCAAAAATCGAGGTCTCTACACCCAAGGTGTATCAAACATATAGAGAACTCTATTTTGATCCGATTGACAATGCTAAAACAAATCTACTTAAACATATGAGATCTTTAGAAGTACTCAAAAATTTCAGTATAGATGAGGTAAATGACCTCTTTCAACCAGCACTGCATAATTATCCGGCACTTAAAGAAATCCAAAAAAAGGGTTATTTCTTTAGCGGGAGCGGAAGCAGTTTTTTCACATTAAAGGGCAACAATGGGTAAGCAAATAGCAACGAATAAAAAAGCATATCATGATTATTTTATCGAAGAAAAATTTGAGGCAGGTCTTGTTTTGCAAGGGAGTGAGATAAAGGGAATTCGAGCATCAAGAGTCAATCTTAAAGACAGTTTTATTCGTCTAGTAAAAAATGAAGCGATTCTTTTTAATGCCCATATAGGAAAGTTAGAAACGACTCACCATTTTTATGGACATGAAGAAAGAGGCAATAGAAAACTTCTTTTGCATAAAAAAGAGATTGCTAAACTCAAAAAAGCAATAGAGCGCGACGGATACACAGTAGTTCCACTTTCGCTTTATCTCAATGACAGAAATATTGCTAAACTCCAAATCGGTATTGCCAGGGGAAAAGATCTTCACGACAAACGCCAAGATATGAAAGAAAAAGATATGAAACGTGATATGCAAAGAACTTTAAAAGACTACTAAAGTTCTGACTAAGCGCTTGACCATAACATTTTTATCCCATAGATGATGAACTGAGATGCAATGGCTCCGACGATAAGTCCCATTATTCTCGTCATTATTTTGATACCAGTGACACCAAGAAGTTTTGTTAAAAAAAATTGCATTTT
The DNA here is from genome assembly GCA_036171835.1 of Sulfurimonadaceae bacterium. GTDB lineage: Bacteria > Campylobacterota > Campylobacteria > Campylobacterales > Sulfurimonadaceae > Hydrocurvibacter. The sequence continues at coordinate 28,053 of JAVHRU010000102.1, forward strand.
TCAACGTTAAATAAACGAGTGCTACAGAGATCAATATTGATATAACCAATAAAACCATATCCATAATGTCGATACTTTTCGTTTTAAAGATTATCAGTGTTGATATGACTCCCGGACCAAAAAGAATTGGAATTCCAATGGGAATCACTGAAATATCTTCTTTGCTAATGATAGCTTCAGATTCTTCCCTCGAATGATTTGTTTCCGCTCTTTTTCCCTGAACCATATTGATAGACATGATAAGTAAAATAACTCCACCGATCACCATAATAGAAGAGGTGTTAATACCAAAAAGCTCAAAGATACCATTTCCTAACAATATCGTCACCAATGAAGCAAATAATAGAGTCATAGCCGCTTTTTTACTAATGATATTAATCTCTCCTTGCGTTACTTCAGAAGAAGATGAAGATATCATTATTGCCGCGGCGGCAATCGGATTAAGAATTGTAATAAGACCAATTGTAAAATGTAAAAGTGTTTGCAAATATGTATAGTAATTGATATCCATTATGATTTACTTAGCAACTTCGTAAGAGCTGCTCGCACCAAGATAACAATCAAAAAGCTTGAAATAAATCCTGCGAGTACATCTGCTGGAAAATGAGCTCCAACACTCACACGTGATATCCCAACCCATAATACAAAAGTAACACCTACCCATTTCTTCCAATCAAATAACAAAGGCCAAATACTTGCAACAATTAACATTGCAAATGATGAATGTCCACTTGGAAAACTGTGATGATATTCAGCGATACCTACAATATTAACGGTTCCTATCGGCAAAGCGAGCGGCGGTCTTGGAAAATCCAAAAGTGGCTTGATAATCTCTAGAAATAATCCATCAATGAGATAAGAAACACCTAAGACTACTACTGGAGTCAACCATAAATAGATCTCTTTTTTCGAGAGAGAATGCGTATTTTGTTTCGCTAAATTATAAAAAACTATCACAATCAAAAGAATTATATAAATATCAAAATGCGTATGAGAACCCAAAGCTGTGCCAAGAAGCATGATTTTATCAAGGAACTCTGATCTAATATTATTTATGAAATGAAATAGCCAGACATTCAGTCCAAACCAATCATACACTATACCATAGCCCACAATATAATACCACCAAGTGCCGCAACTGCAGCCATTGCAAACAACCATTTCTTACGTGTAAGTACTGTAATAGATGCAAGTGAAATAGCGATCTGAATAAGTGTCATCGCTTGCGCTAGTTTATGGTGAGGAACCATCAGTGCATCACTTTCTTTGTTTGCTTCATCAGATTTCATTTCCAAAGCTTCCGCTTTTTTCTTTATCTCTGCCTTCTCTACGTCGTATTTTTCTATTTTACTTTTGTAATAATCTTGTTTCTCTTTTGGAGCCATATCTGAAGCTAATTCCATTAAGTGTACTTTATTACTTTTTGACTGATAGAAATTCCATTGATCTGAAGCTTGAGTTTTATAA
>JAVHRU010000103.1:0-7839 GCA_036171835.1 Sulfurimonadaceae bacterium
TAAGGTGAGAGTTATGAAAAAATATATTTGTACTGCATGTGATTATATTTATGATCCTGAGGTTGGAGATGAAGATGGCGGTATCGCGGCTGGAACTGCATTTCTTGATATTCCTGATGATTGGGTTTGTCCCGATTGTGGCGTTTCCAAAGATATGTTTGAACCCTTAGAGGAGTAGTTCTCCTCTAAAAGATTAGTTGATAAATGAACAGCAATAGTCTGTAACAGACGTTACATGAATATCAAAAGCACTGTTTGCAGGCACTTCAAAAACGCATGGCGTTTTCATCTCTACGAAACTTTCACTTCCTGGAAGTTTTACAGAAAACTCACCACTGTAAATCTCCATGACCTCTGCAAGACCTGTGTTAAAAGTGTATTCACCCTCAAGCATAACGCCTAAAGTTTTTTTCTCTCCATTGGAAAACTCGATTGTGCGGCTAGTAACTTTTCCGCCAAAATAGATATTTGCTTCTTTTACTACGTCTACATTTGTAAATTTTGACATTTTTTTACCTTTTTTTGGCAAAATTATATCTAATTATTTTAGCAAATATAAAAGGGTATAATTGCAAAAATAATTATCTAAATTTGGACAAATAGTATGAAATATGATGTAATAGTAATCGGTGGCGGACATGCAGGTGTTGAAGCTTCTTTGTCATGTGCAAGAATGGGTCACAAAACACTTTTAATCTCTATGTTAGCTGAGCAAGTCGGCGCTACAAGCTGTAATCCAGCCGTTGGTGGTCTTGCAAAAGGGCATCTGGTAAAAGAGCTTGATGCACTTGGCGGAGAGATGGGACTTATCACCGACGAAGCTGGAATACAGTTTCGAATACTCAACCAGACAAAAGGCCCTGCAGTTCGTGGCACCCGCGCTCAGATAGATATGGACAAGTATCGCATTATTGCCCGAAATACTATCCTTACTACTAAAAATCTTGAACTCAAACAAGAAACAGCTGATTCGCTTATTTTTGATGGCGATACGGTTGTAGGTGTAAAAACTGATTTGATGCATGAATACAAAGCTTCTCGTGTAATACTCACAACAGGGACATTTTTAAAAGGTGTTATCCACATCGGCGAATATAAAAAATCAGCTGGGCGTTTTGGTGAGTTTAGTGCTGAAAATCTTTCAGAATCGCTTACATGTAAGGGTCTGAGAGTCGGGCGTTTAAAAACTGGAACTTGCGCGAGGATAGACACTTCAAGCATTGATCTCAGTGTTATGGAGATCCAAGATGGCGATGTTTTGCCGACACCTTTTAGCTTTAGAACAGACCGCGAAGAGTTTGCGCGTACTAAAAAACAGCTTCCATGTTATATCACTTATACAAATGTTGATACCCATTCTATTATAGAAGGGAACTTTCACAGAGCGCCACTTTTTACAGGACAGATTGAAGGTGTTGGACCGAGATATTGTCCAAGTATCGAAGATAAAGTGAACCGTTTTCGAGATAAAGAACAGCATCATCTTTTCATAGAACCGCAAACGGGTGACAATACCGAGTGTTACATCAACGGGATGAGCACTTCGCTTCCCGTGGATGTTCAAGAGCAGATGATTCATTCGGTAAAAGGGATGGAAAACGCAAGAATCGTGCGTTATGGTTATGCGATAGAGTATGATTATGTTGATCCGACTGAGCTCAAACACTCACTTGAAACAAAAAAAGTCAAAAATCTTTATCTCGCTGGTCAGATAAATGGTACGACTGGTTATGAAGAAGCCGCGGCGCAAGGCTTGATGGCTGGGATCAACGCTTCACTTTCACTTCAAGGAAAAGAGCCGCTTGTACTTCGCCGTGATGAAGCGTACATCGGTGTGCTTATTGATGACTTGGTTACAAAAGGAACGAAAGAGCCATATAGAATGTTTACTTCTCGCGCAGAGTATCGCCTGCTTTTACGCGAAGAATCAGCTGATGTAAGACTTAGCGGTTATGGATTTGAACTTGGACTTATAGATGAAGAATCATATAAAAAAGTGATCCTTAAAAAAGCGCAGATAGACGAGGGAATGCAACTTTTACAAAATACGAAATTCACTCCAAACAAAGAGTTCATCGCTCTTTTAGAGAGCATCGATGAAGAGAAAGTGAATGATACGATCTTGGCAGAGCAGTTGGTAGCGAGAAAGAGCTTTACGATAGAAAAGATGGTTGTACTCGTTCCAGAACTTAGCAAATTTGATGATTATATAAAAGAAGAGATCTTAGTAGAAGCAAAATACTCAAGATATGTTGACAAGCAAAGTCAAGAGATCGAAAAGATGAAAAAATACCTATTGGTGGCGATTCCAGAATCGTTTGATTTTGCTTCTGTGAGTGGACTTTCAAAAGAGATCGTTGAAAAGTTAAACAGATTCAATCCACCTACTTTGCAAGCCGCATTACAGATTTCAGGAATGACTCCTGCGGCATTAGAAATTTTGCATATTTATATAAAAATGTCTGCGAAAAAATCAAAGTAACTGGATAACGACAGTAATACCAACAATTTTTGCAGAGCATGGCTTAGCGCTGAAGATGTACCTTTATTTGATGTGAGATTTTGCTTAGAGTCTAGGATGCTTTGCGCGGGAATCTGCATTTTTGATGTGTCGCTGCTGCTTGGATCAAGCTCCGCATAGTTATTTGTTTTGTATGGCTCGTATAGATTTTGTTGCTCTTTACCCAACTCGGAAAAAAAGGCAATTAATTCACAAAATATGGGACGTGAATCGAAAATCTAAAAGAGAAAAGTAACAATTTTATGATTGCGTTTCTTACATGTAAGAGATATACTTTTAAAAAATTTGTGAGGTCTGCAAAATATGGACACGCCTGAAATCTCCTTAAGTAATTATCGAGAGCTTGAAAAAGATGTTCATATCACTTATGGTTGTGGCGAGACTCCGTTTGGTGAAGCATTGATTGGCTTTACATGTAAGGGTGTGTGTTATCTTGGATTTATAGATGCAAACAGAGATCAGATATTCAATCACTTTCAAGAGCATTGGGAAAACGCTGATCGTTTACATGATGATTTAAGAGCCAAAGAGTATTTAGACAATATCTTCATTAAAAATATACGATACCCTCTGGTTGTAAAAGGTACAAATTTTCAGATTAACATCTGGAAAGCACTATTAAATTTACCAGAGGGAATCGTCTCAACTTATCAGGATATTGCAAATTTTTTAGATAAACCAAAAGCTGTACGCGCCGTGGCAAGTGCCATAGGTAAAAACCATATCGGCTTTCTCATTCCATGTCACAGAGTCATCGCAAAAAGTGGAGCGATGAGCGGATATAGATGGGGCATAGAACGTAAAAAAATATTCATAGCATACGAATCAATTAAAATGAATATCAATCAAAAAAGATGCGCTTGGGTCAAGATGAGTGAGCCGATTTATATTTCTTACCACGATAATGAGTGGGGGAAACCCTTACATGTAGAGAAAGCACTCTTTGAGCTTTTCTCTCTTGAAACCCAAAGTGCAGGGCTGAGCTGGCTTACGGTTTTGAAAAAACGTGAAGGATATCGTGCAGTATTTGATAACTTTGATTTGCAAAAAGTGGCTTCATATTTAGCCTCAGATATAGAGCGAATCATAGAAAGCGGTTTGGTTATCAAACACAGAGCAAAGATAGAAGCGATCATCCAAAATGCTAAAGGATTTTTACAAATAGTAGATGAGTTTGGCTCACTAGATAACTATTTTTGGAGCAAAGTGGACGGTAAGCCGATCAAGAATGATGTATCTGACTACAAACGCGCCATGACAACTTCAAATATCTCCGATGAAATAACTAAAGATCTGAAAAAACGAGGGTTTAAATTTGTAGGTTCAGTCACCATCTACGCATTTATGCAGGCTTGCGGGATGGTGGATGACCATGAGAATGATTGTTTTTGTAAAAATTAAGAAGAGAATATAATAGAAACGAAGAGTAACAAACTTTTTTAAACGTCTAAAAATGTAACTCATAGCTACATCCGTAATATAAAATTTTATTGGTATATCTGAAATGCATATAAACATAAAAGACAATAATATAATGCCAGATATAGCTAGAAAAAATTTAACAACTAATTCAAATGAGTTATTGCAATATACCCTCTACAAAATAATTCATGAGTATGCATTCGTCCAAAAAATTTTGGAGGGAAATTCTGCGACGGATATGGCGTGAAATATCTTGAAGGTACGATAGAAGTTTAGAAAAGGTGATAGCATGAACCCATCAAAAGTAGTACGCGAAAAAGTCCAGAAACTCACTGATTTGCCAAACATCGGAATCTCTTTGGCGGAAGATTTGCGTTTGATAGGCATAACCTCGCCAATACAGCTTCAAGGCAAAAACCCGCTAGAACTCTATGCAATGTTATGTGAAAAAAGCGGAACAAGACAAGACCCATGTGTGCTTGATGTCTTTATGTCCATAACCGATTTTATGAACGCAAGCGAGCCAAAAGTCTGGTGGGATTATACGCAAAAACGTAAAGCATCTTGTGACTTAGGAAAAAAGAGATAATGAAAATGTCAAAACTACTGATTTTATGTATGCTGATTTTGCCTTTGTTTGCTAAGGAGCCGAACTTTGGCAAGTATGATGGAAGTGCGGTTATTTTAGATTTAAACAGTTCACAACGAACTATTTTTGGAACAAGAGCGGATGAGCGTTTGAGTCCATGTTCTACATTTAAGATTTTAAATAGCATGATAGCTCTTGATATAGGTGCGATCAAAGATGAAAATGAGAGTGTCAAATGGGATGGCGTTGTGAGAGAGTATCCGGTATGGAACCATGACCACTCTATGCGTACAGCCATTGCGGTATCTGCTGTTTGGTTTTATCAGGAGATGGCACGACACATTGGAGCAAAACAGATGCTAGAATATGTAAGAAAAGTTCATTATGGAAATGAGGATACTTCGCGTACATTGACGGACTTTTGGCTTGGGAAGGGAAGTTTGAAAATATCGCCAAACGAACAGATAGATTTTCTCTCCCGTCTTGTTCGTAATGATTTGCCGTTTTCATCTCGTGCCATGAATATCGCTAAAGATATTATCACTTTAAAAAAGCATGGAGATTATCAGCTTGCAGGAAAAACTGGCAGTTGTGCCAATGTCGGCTGGTTTATAGGATTTATGAAGCAAGATAACAAGACAACACTCTTCGCTTTTAACATAAAAGGCGATGGAGCCAGCGGGAAAGAAGCTGAGCGTATCGCTTATGAATATTTACAAAATAGTGAATAAAATGAGATATATAAGATTTTAAAAGTGAACAGTTATTGCTTATAGACTTAGTAAAAGGGGTCTATCATGCAAATATCCTCTACAACAAATAGTAGTTTTTTGAGTACCACTTCTGATCTTGCAATACAGGGCACAACAACTTCACAGACCTATGTGGATATTGTTAAAAGTCTCATTGGCGATACCACCTATCAAACTCGTAATGACGTAAATGCTAGTGATGGTGAACTAGAACAGTTTAAAAAGAGTTTGAGTACCAAAGGTGCAGCGGTTTTTCTAGCAGATCAAAATCAGGAAAAGATAGAGGCTTTAGTTGAAAAGTATCGTCAAAAACTTCTTGATGAACAAGCGAAAAATCCAGATAAAACTATGAATATTGCAAAAATGGTGAGTGATTATAAGGAACAGCTCATGAAAGAACTTGAAAAGGCACAAGAAGCAGAGAAAAGCAAAACTGCCTTACCCGCAGAAACTATTTTTAAGGAAAAAGTAGTCAAAGCAACACCCATAACCAGTAGTGAGGGAAATTTGCAACAGCTCTTGAGCATTCAAACAAGTGAAAGTAAAAAAGAGTTTGGGTTATTTGAATAATATTTCGCTTACATGTAAGCATTTTTAAACAAAGGAGTTCTATGGTTTCTATCAAATATTTACATCAAGTTCAAGCTCTGCTTCTATCGGGATTTATGAGTTTTATCATGTCAGGAGCGATCACGCTTATAAATCTGGGATATGTAGATCAATTTATCGGGATTTGGTTACATGCATGGGTGGTTGCGTATGCTATTGCCTTTCCAACAATACTGCTCGTGTTCCCATTTGCGCGTAAGCTAGCGATGAGAATCGCATCGAAGTAGAGATATGCTAAAAAGTTATCTCTTCAAAATACTCTTTGATTTTAGCTAGTTCAGAAGTCGTAAGCAAGGCTAGTTTCTTGATAAACCTCGTATTGTCTATCGCTCGTATTTGTGTAATGACAATATCGGAATCTTTTTCCAAATCATCTCTTTTTGATATTCTCATCCGTAAAGGCTCCGCATCATCTACCAATGAAGTACTAAGTGGGATTATGATAGTTGTAGGATAATCACTATGATTGAGTTCATCATTTTGATACACCAATACGGGTCGTATTTTGCCTATCTCATTACTTTTTTTGATTGGGTTGAGATTGACCAACCAAATTTCACCTTTAGATACCATCATCAAGAGTTCCTTGAAAATCGTCAAATTCGTTTTTATCTATATCTTTTGTTTTTTCTATCGCTTGAAGTATTCTAGATTTTTTATCTTTTTCGATATTTATAGCATAAAAACTAATAGCATCCCTGATGATGTCACTTTTCTTTTTATGTAATACAACAGATAATCTATTTAATTGATTTTCAAGAACAGCATCTAGCCTTACTGTAGCGGTCATAGTAACTCCTTTTGTATTTTGTAATACAGTATTGTATTATAGGATTTCTTTAGGGTAGTTAAATCGTTTGACTTGACGCTAGAAAATTGCTTTGGGATTTAAAGAATTTTCCGTATGGAAATAAGAAATCTACCTATAAAAATAGCAGGATTAAAGATTTACTTTTAACCAAAAAATTACTTGAATGATGAATTTTCTATAAGTGCGTTATTTTGGTAGGAAGCTTTTTATTTACTATTGTGTAGAATCACAAAAATAGTTTAAAAGGTTGGCGCAGATGAGAAAATTTTATTATGTTGATACAGGTCACAGAGTTGGGCTAGATAGATTTAGACGTGCTGTAGCGATTTTAAATGCACTTGGCGATGATGAGGTCACACTTTTATGTTCTGACTTTCGTATTGCTCATGAAGCTAGACATTTTGGGATCAAAAATAGTGTTGGCATAGACTTGGTAAGAAATATCGTCAATATTACCCATCATGGTGATGCGCTGATTTTCGACAGTGCAGAGGCAAACCCTTTGATGCTTGAAGATATGAGAAGTTACTTTTCAAATTTTATCAGAGTGAGTGATGACCCGCTAGATAAGCGCGAAGAAAATGAGTTTTTGATATCGCCTTACTTTGAAGATGAACTTACACCCCAGGGGCACTTCGCATGTAAGGCAGTTATCGTTGGTGATAAATACTTTGGCAAATTTGATAAGACGATTGAGATAGGATTTTTTTTCGGCGATGATGATTATGGGAAAGATCTTGAGAAACATCTTGATATATTAGAAGGTTTGAATGCAGAGCTTTTACTCGGGTTTTACTACTTTTTTGATTATGAAGAGATGTTAAAGAAAAAATTCAAAAAATATTATGAGTTTGAAGAATATGACGAGTTTATTACTGCTTGCAAAATTTTAATCACATCATCTCCACAAGCTGTTTTAGATTCTCTTGCAAGCGGCGGAAGACCCATATACTTGAAGCGTCCTGATTATTCCAATGAGTTTCTTCAACTTTTCTTAGAACTTAATATTCCTGTGATAAACGATTTTGACAAGACTCTTTTAAACACTACGATTTCTCAAAATTTATCACATTCTTATAACCAACTGCCACAAAATAGTATTAAACTTGTAAATTATCTTAAAGATAAGTTCTAT
>JAVHRU010000104.1:0-7839 GCA_036171835.1 Sulfurimonadaceae bacterium
GCCACTTTTCTTCCCAATGCCCCAAATCCTGCAATGATAATGTGATCTTTTCTTTTAATAGGTGTAATAACATCTGATTCATAAAACTCTTTTTCAAAATAGGAAGAGAGTTTATAGATATGGCTCAGCACGATGGGAGTGAGTATCATCGAGATAACACTCACAAGGATCAAGAAACTCGCCATCTCTTGAGTAATAAGTTTATCGGTTGCCGCAAGGGCAAAGACCGCAAAAGAAAACTCACCGATCTGCGCTAAAGCCAAAGCAGTTTTTGCAGAGGTATTTTTATCTGCTTTTCTGCGAATGATGGTGTATATAACACCAGCTTTAAAAAGCATTGCCACAACAAAAATAAAAATGACGATATGTAGATTTTGTAAAAAATAAAGCAAATCGATTTTTGTTCCCACACCAAAGAAAAACACACCAAGTAAAAGATCTTTATAGCTTGCAATATCTGATTCTACTTTTACATTGTAGCTTGTATCGGCGATAATCATCCCAGCTATAAACGCACCAAGTGAATAGGTAAATCCCATGCTGTGTGCCAAAAGCGAAGCTCCAAGTACAATAGAAAAAACCGATCCTAGAAAGAGCTCTTCGATCTGAGTCTTTGCAGAAAATCCCAGTAAAGCGTCAACTATCTTTTCTCCGATGGTAAACATAAATACAAGAACGATCACTGCTGAAAAAAATGTTTGTACAAGAACTGTGCCGAGTGAAAGATTATCATGAGAGAGAAATGTCATTAAAAGTAAAATAGGAATCACTGCAAGATCTTGGAAAATAAGGATTCCCATAGACTTTTGTCCATAAGGAGTGAGTATATCTTTTGATTTTTTAAGATAAGTCAACACAATTGCTGTAGACGAAAGTGAAAAAGCCAAAGAGATGATGAGTGACGTATTGAAATCAAGTTTGAAAAGATAGTATGAAAGTAAAAAAATTACAATCACGCTAAAAAGCACTTGCATCAAGCCATTTGCAAGTAAGATCTCTTTCATCTTTTTTATTTTTGTAAAACTGAGTTCAAGTCCGATGGTAAACATCAAAAAAACAATTCCAAACTCTCCAACCATGTCCAGAGAATTGATATAAAGCCCGTTAAATCCAAAGATATAACTGATGGCAGTTCCTGTGAGAATATAACCTATAATATGTGAGACTCCATATCTTTTGAGAATAATGTTGAGTACCGTTGCGATGGCAAGGGTTAAAAAGATTGCTAATAATAAATTTTCCATAAAGCAATTATAGAAGGTTTTTTCGCCCTTTTTTGAGAGTTGTTGTATAAAATATCTACAACCTTTACAGATCCATTTCTTAATCTAAGTTTAGAGAATATTTAAAGAAAATTGAAAAAAACTTTAAATATTTCTAAAACTATGATATCATTTCGCAAATTTTTCGCTTATAGGAACTTAAAAATATGCGCATTCTCATTATAGAAGATGAAGTTACTTTAAATAAAATGCTTGCAGAGGGGCTAAAAGAATTTGGCTACCAAAGTGACGTTGTAGAAACCCTAAAAGATGGCGAGTACTATCTTGATATCCGTAACTATGATTTAGTATTGATGGATTGGATGCTACCAGATGGCAACAGTGTTGATATCATATCAAGCATCAAAACAAATACGCCAAAAACTGTTGTAGTTGTTCTCTCAGCTCGTGATGATGATGAGAGCGAAATTGAAGCACTTCGTTCAGGTGCTGATGATTACATCCGTAAACCGTTTAACTTTGACGTTTTAATTGCTCGTTTAGAAGCTAGATTACGTTTTGGCGGAAGCACAATCATCGAGATTGATGATTTGATTATCAATCCTGAAGAGGAAAAAATCATCTATAAAGAGCAAGAAATAGAACTTAAAGGAAAACCTTTTGAAGTACTAACTCACCTTGCTCGTCACCGTGATCAAATCGTGTCAAAAGAGCAATTACTTGATGCTATCTGGGAAGAACCAGAGCTTGTAACTCCAAACGTTATTGAAGTTGCAATCAACCAAATTCGTCAGAAAATGGACAAACCACTTGGAATCACTACTATCGAAACAGTTCGTCGTCGTGGCTACAGATTTTGTTTTCCAAAAGAAATCAACTAATACTACAAGCTTAGAGAGCAAAAAGCTCTCTAAGCTCTATTATAACTTCTCAAAATCAAACTCCTTACATGTAAGACTCTTTCACTATAATTTTGATACAATTTAGCACCTTTTAAATATGACAGGATTTCATTATGCTCCTCGGAAGAAGTATCAGAAAACAGTTTTTTATACAGCTTATCGTCGCATCTGCGTCCTTGATTTTGATCTTTACATCCTTTGCTTATCTTTATATAGAGAGATCAATCTATAATGAAAAAAAAGATGAACTCATAAAATTTGCACAAAATATTGCATCTTTTAAATCTATCTCCGATGCAACGATGCTCAACCCTGAAACATTCATGGGACTCTCAGTCGAATTAGTACACCTTAATACTCAGCTTGAATATGTTGACATGTATGAAAGAACACAAAAAGAAAGAACCTATTTGACCCTTGTTTATCCCCTAAGACTTCAGGATTTGAGTTATTTAAAAATCACAAGAGATATCACCCCAACAAAAAAACTTTTAAATAACATTCTAAACTCCATTTTTATCATCAATTCAGTTGGTTTTATTCTTATTATTCTTTATGCAATAGGGCTTTCTAAGATGCTTATTGCTCCTGTGAATACACTCTCAAGAAGACTTTCAAATATGAATGAACATCTTATACAAAATATAAAAATCGAAGAACTTCCAAAAGAGTTTGAGCCGCTTGGTTTGACTATCAATCATCTTATAAACAGAGTACAAAACTTTGTCAAATACCAAAAAGAGCTCTTTATCGGAACAGCACATGAACTCAAAACGCCTCTTGCCGTCATCAAACTCAAAAATCAAGTAACTCTTATCAAAAAACGTACGCCTGAAGAGTATATAGAAGCCCTTATGACAACAAACAAAGCTGTTGATGATATGAATCATATTGTTTCAAATATCCTTAATATTGGTCGTCAAGAGGGTGCACAGTTAGAAAAACCGGTAGAGGTTGATATCATCTCTGTACTACGCGAAAAAGCAAGAGATTTTACGCTTCTAGCGAACAATGAAAACAAAGAGCTCATCATGCATTTTGAGCCTGATCTTTTTATGGCAACACTTCAAGTAAGTCTTTTAAATCAGATCGTTCAAAATTTTCTACAAAATGCTCTTAAATTTACTCCCAAAGAAAAAAAGGTGTATATCAACAGTTTTCAAAACGATGTTGGGCTGGTTATTGAGGTTCTTGATGAGGGTTGTGGGATTGATGAGAGTGTTGATCTCTTTGCTCCTTTTAAGCGTCAAGGTAACAAAAGCGGCGTTGGTTTGGGTCTGTTCTTGGCAAAAAGTGCTGCTGATGCTATCGGTGCAACTATCGAACTTAAAAATAGAACAGACGCCAACAGTGGAACAAGTGCAAGCTTGACTATTATCTCCAAACTCTGCTGTCCGTTACACTTCAAATAAACTAAAGGTATATTTCGATATAAATCGAGCTTATAAAATAATCATAAGGTTTTTGAATGGCTTTACTAATAAATGACGAGTGTATTGCATGTGATGCATGTCGTGAAGAATGTCCAACTGTTGCTATTGAAGAGGGCGACCCACTTTACTATATTGATCCAGACAGATGTACTGAGTGCGTGGGTGTTTATGATGAGCCAGCTTGTATCGCGGTATGTCCAGTTGAATGTATTGTTCTCGATAAGGATAACGTTGAGACTATTGCAGAACTTCAATATAAATATAAAGCAATCCTAGCAGAAGAGGAATAGTTTGGCAAAGATAACGGCTGTCATAGACATAGGGTCCAATTCGGCCCGGATGGTGATCTATGAGAAGACAAGCCGTTTTGCTTTTCATCTGATCCACGAAGTAAAAAGCCGGGTACGGCTTCCTGAAAATGCTTACCAAAACGGTGGCAACCTCCAACCCCAAGCAATGCAACGAACTTATGACGCACTTGAAAATTTTCTAGATATTGCCGCTTCATATAAAACTAGAAAAATCCTTTGTGTTGCCACTTCTGCCTTGCGTGATGCCCCAAATAAAAATGAATTCCTTTCTAAAGTAAAAAATGGTCTTGGTCTTAATATCAAAGTGATCGATGGTCAAAAAGAAGCATCTTACGGTGCTATTGCCTGTTGTAATCTTTTGCCAAAATCTGATGCACTGACTATTGATATTGGTGGAGGTTCTACTGAATTTTCATATATCATCGATGGAAAAGTCACTAATACCCTTTCGCTTGAACTCGGTACAGTAAGACTTAAAGAGCTTTATTTTGACAAAGATGATATTGAAGGTGCTAGAATCTATATCAATCAAGAACTCGATAAGCTGCGCGATATACACACATTAAACCTTATGGGGATTGGTGGAACTTTTCGAGCTCTCTCCAATGCTATTATGAAAGATATCAACTATCCTCTTAATAAACTCCATGCATTTGAATTCTCATCAAAAATGATGTCTACTTTTATAGACAAAGTGATGAATGCCAATGAAAAAGGTTTAAAACGCTTATGTATTAAACCAGATCGTTATGATGTCATCAAACCGGGAAGTCTCATTGTTGCAGAACTTTTAAAAAGAAAAACTGATATCTTGAAGCTTATCACAAGTGGTGTAGGTGTGAGAGAAGGAGTTTATCTGAGCGACCTTTTAAGACACCAAAAAGAGCTTTTTCCTGTAAATTTCAACCCATCCGTAAGATATCTTTTAGACTCTTATATCACTGATGCAAACCATTCAAACCAACTTGCAAAAGTTGCAAGAGAGATCTTTGAGCTCACAGCATCAACGTATAATATCGATGGAAAATATAAAAGAGAACTTGTTATCGCAGCAAAACTCTCACCGATCGGCTCAATGCTTCACAACTATTCAAGTAACCAGCACAGCTATTATCTGATTCAAACTGCTCTTGAGTATGGATTTACGCATAAAGAGATTATGCTCATAGCAACATTGACTAAATTTTCCAAAAGAAGAGCACCCTCTTCTGCGCATATAGATGAGTACAAAAATATTTTACCTGATGAAGACATAGCGGAATTTTTAAGCTTTATTATTTCTCTCTCAAGTGCTCTACTCACGCATAGACCAAGAAATCTCAACTATGAATTCTCATTTAATAATAATTGTTTACATGTAAGCTCAAAAGAAAATATATATCTAGTAAAAGAAAGTGTTAAAAATCTGCAGTTTCCAAAGGGTATTAAAGTAGAGTTTATCTAAACTCTACTCCTTTTAACTTCTAAAATCGTTGTCCCATCGTAAATTCGAAGTGAGATACTTTATCACCCGGCTTTTCTCCAAGTGGATTTGCGAACATCAACTGAATCGGTCCAACAGGTGAGAACCATTCAAGGCCAAGACCATATCCCCCGCGAGAGATCTCATTCAAAGACTTATCACCAATAAATCCCCAGTCAAGATATGTTACAAGACGCATCTTCGCTTTTGGAACTAAAGGAAAACTCACCTCAACACTATTTGAGAATGTCTGGTTTGCTCCTATAAGTGTAGCATTAGTAGTATTATTGTCTTTTGGTGCAAGTGAATAGGATTGATATCCTCTAACACTTCCGATACCACCCATATAGTATTTTTCAGCAATCGGTAGATATCCTGTATCCATTGCATAGTTAAATCTTGCTTTGTATCTAAGAATTGCATCAAAACCGACTAAGTCTTTAAGCCCGTAATACTTGCCAAATGTAGTAGAAAACTTTACAAAGTCGGCATCCCCGCCAAGACCAGATTTTTCAATACTTTGACTTGCTGTCAACCCTTCACGAGGAAGATAGTAATCATCAGTAGAGTCATAACTCACACTTGTGATAAGAGAACTTTTTGAATAACTTTGAAAATAATATGGCCCATAAAGTGTAGTTGCATTGGCATCAACATTGCTATAGGTATTTTGAGAGTAGTTATAACCAAGATATCCGCTTATATTTCTTGTAAATTTATGTCCTGCACCTATGCTTAGTCCATTGCTAGCCACCGTATAGTCTGTATACTCTGTTGAAGACTGATAAAGTGAAAAGTTTCCACTAAAATCACTGTCGTTGAGTTTTGGATTAGAGATAGAAAATGAATAGTTATGTGTAAGCTGAGACTTTTCAAGCTTGACTCCGACATTGAGTCCTGATCCAAATATATTACGATCACTTACAGATACACTGAGTAAGATTCCGCCATAACTTCCATATCCTCCACCGAGTTGGATATTTCCTGTTGGAGTTTCTTTGACTTTTACGATAAGATCCATCGTATGCTCATCTATACGTTTTTCTTCGATAGTGTTACTTTCAAAATATCCAAGACGCCCAAGAGCATTTCTTGAATCTTTTAAGTCCGTTAAAGAATACATATCTCCCGGTCCAAGATAAAGTTCACGTCTGATGACACGATCCAGCGTACGCGTATTGCCAGAGATAACAACATTGCGAATATGCACTTTTTCACCGGGAACAACTTTGAAGATAACATCTACAGTATGCTTATCCTTATCTTTTTTCAAGTCAGGCATAACATTTACAAAAGCATATCCGAGATCGGCAATAGCTGTCTTGATTCTCTCAGAGTCTTCACGAAAAGTTTTGATATTAAAAGCTTCATTTTTCACAAGCTTTAAAAGCTCTACAAGTTTGGCATTGTCAATGACATCTTTTGTCTGCTCAATGTTGATTGAACTGATACGATATACATCGCCCTCTGTCACTTGATAACTCATTTCACCTGTATAATGATCAAAATTTACTCTCACAAATGGAGAGTCCACTTTTGCATCTAAGTATCCAAACTGCATATAGTAATCGCGCATACGAAGTGGATCATATTCAAGGTCTTCTATCTTCAAATCTCCGCTGTTTCTGCCCCATAGCCATCCTATAAACTGGTGCTGTTTATTTGCGACTACATCATCAAAATCAGTGCCTTGAAATCTATTCATACCACTGTATTTGATCTTTTCAATAATGATCTTTTCACCCTCGTTTGTCACAAACTTGATATGAATACTGCCATTTTCCGGAAGCTCTTTTTCCACTTCGACAACAGAATCTATCTTGCCTTCATGGTTGAGTGAATCAATGATTCTTTTTTTAGCCGCTTCAATCTTTTGCTCATCATAAAGAGTTCCACGTTTGATCATAATGATATCGTTCAGAAAATCTTTGTCATCATCTTTATAGCCTTTGATCTCTATTTTTGAGATAATAGGCTTCTCTTTAAAGTGAAAAGTAACGTTGCCATCTTCATTTGTGACATAGATATCTTCAAAATATCCCTGATCAAAATATTTTTTTATGGCATCATCTACTTTTTTGTCATCAAGATCTTCACCGACTTCCAAATCAACCATACGCATCGCTACATCTTTAGATATATGAAACAAATTGTCATAATTTATCTCTTTTATTTTATCTGCGTAGAGCGTGACTCCCTCTAACATGGCGAGCGCCAAAAAGACTATTTTCATATATTTCCTAAATTTGCATAATTTGAATAATGATTTTACCTTGAATGTGATTAATATTACGTAAGAGTGCAACAAAAAATTCTCTTTAGCGCATCATCCAAGATCCTAAAACTACCATCTTCTGTAAGCAAACCAATCTTTTTTTGGATATTACAATGTGTAACACTCCTGATCGCAGAGTTTAGTACGACATTTTTCATTAGGGCTCCAATTTTTTTCATATGCAGTCGTTTATAAATATATTTCTTTAAATTAATTTGATGTTAAAATAACCG
>JAVHRU010000105.1:0-29455 GCA_036171835.1 Sulfurimonadaceae bacterium
TTTTTGCCATCTTTTGTATATTCATACCAGTCTTGTAAGGAACGGTTAACAAAAGCACCGCGTAAAAGAAGCAAGTCACGTTTCTCTTTTGGCAGATTTGCAAAGGTAAACTGCCCTTCTCCACTACCTCCAGCGGAAAATATAAGATTTTTTCCGACTTGGTTGAAGTTATTTAAAAGACCTTTTGGAAAGTGACTATTTTTGGAGTTTAAAAGTAGTCTGGCAGTTTCAATAGGCTGAGCAGCTAGAACAAATATTTTTGCCCTAACGAAAAAAGGTTTTCTGTTCTTATCATAATAGTATATCTTCGTTACATTTTTTGTGTCTGTATCTATTTTATATACAAAAGATTCACTCAAAATCTTACAGTTGCCTGTTTTTACTGCTTTATCCAAAAGTGCTGAACGGGCATTGCCTTTGGCTCCCGTTGCACATCCGTAACTGCCACAAAAATTTGAATATGAACACCCTTTTCTCATCAGTGTATCATAGGGTAAAACTGCGCGTGCAGTGGGAATAGCATGGTATCCAAGATGCTTACATGTAAGATCAAACCAAGAAGAAATGGGATGCTCCCAAGTTGGTTCAAATGGATAATCTTTGGAAGATCTTGGTTCTGAAAATGGATGCTTGACAACTTTTCCTGATACTCCTACAACTTTTTCGACTTTATCATAGTATGGTTCTAAAGTTTTATAGTCAATCACCCAGTCGATGACATTGGCACCTTTTATCTTGCCATACACGGAAGCCATTTTAAAATCATTTGGCTTTAAACGATGAAAATATCCGCTCATAAGATTTGATGATCCACCAACCATAGAGCCGTTCCAGAAGTTCCAGTTACTGTTTTTTGCTTCTACACTTTGCCATTTGCCATTTTCGTCTTGTGTCTCGATGACGTGCTGCTCTTCATCTAAGGGTGGTGTGTAGATATCACGACGACTCACAGCAAGCTCATCTTTGAAAAAATCTTTTTCAGTGTAATGTCGCCCTTTTTCTAAGACAAGTACTTTTTTCCCAGCATGAGCGAGCTCATAAGCTATGGGTGCGCCACCTGCTCCACTGCCGATTATGCAGATATCATACATAAGAATTCACCTTTGGTGGACGTGGAAAGCCGCTTTCATACTCTACCCATTTCCATCCGATTTTATTGATATTTGCTCCATAAACGGGATCACTAAACATCGCTTCAAAAGTGTAGTTCATCAAATACCAAAGCCAAGTATCGCCCCACTGTTTTTGAGAGATCTGTTTTAAAAGCTTCCCCTTTTGTAAATGCGTTAGCTCTGTATAGTTTTTTATATAACTGTTTTGTGAAGCTTGATTGAGCCATTTTACGCCATCTTGTAGTATCTGTTTTGTTTCATCTTTGACACAAGGATCTTTCATAAGTGCTTTTAAAAAACCTATCACATTAAAAGAGTGTACAGAGGGCATAGCGATGTTTGGAGGGAAAAGCTGTTCTAACACTTGTGAAATACTCTGATAGGGTTCTTGTATGATGCTTACATGGTAGGAATAAAATTTGAGATCATTTGCAAAGGCACTAGAACCAAGTAACAGTGCAAAATATTTGATAAATACTCTTCTTTTCATTGTGTAATAGTAGCACAGAAGATTTAATCTTTTGAATTTTTTACCGATATGATTGCGTGCAAATACTCTATAAAGGAAATATCATGGATTCAGTTACTAATTCACATGCTCCTGTTGCAGCACAAATGTATGCAATGAAAAAGAGTCGTGAGGTCGATGAGCAATCTATGTCTAAGATTTTGGATAGTGCCGCTACTCAAAGTAAAAATATTCAAGATTCTCAAGCTCGCGATCAGCAGATGCAACAATCAACAGCACAAAAAACAGGCTTAGGTCAAAGCTTGGATTTAAAAGCATAGTTATTTACAGGTAGAGGATTCTATCTGTATTAACTTTTTTCAACACTTTTACAACTCACCTTCGATATAATTTCTCCATGATTGATTTTGATAACAGAACCCCGCTTCATTTTGACCTTACAACTTTAGAGCGTATGGCTTGTGATTTTACTGACCAAGAGATTGAACTTATTTTAACAAATAATGAAGAGATACAGGCAATAAACAAAGAGTTTAGAAATATAGACAAGCCTACGGATGTTTTAAGTTTTCCCTATGAAAAGATGCCTTTTTCTCCACTTGGCAGTATTATCATCTCTTACGAGTATGTGCAAGATGTCGCACAAAAACTCAAGCATTCTGAGCAAGAGGAGTTTACTCTTTTATTTATCCATGGACTACTTCATATTTTAGGTTTTGATCATGAAGTAGATGGTGGGGAGATGCGTGAAAAAGAGAGTGAGCTTATCAAGCAGTATAATCTGCCTGATAGTTTGATCGTTCGTACAGAGGGATAACTTCTTTAATAAACCGCATAAAAAGATTTACTCTAAGCGACTTGCTTTTTTATTTTCCCAAATAGAGTGTAAAAAAGCAAGAGAGATCAGAGTAATACCTACCGTTCCTGTCACAGCTTCACCGATAGGCATCATTATCTTCACAAGCATAATAACCGCTAAAACACCTATGGCATAATGGGCACCGTGCTCAAGATACTGAAACTGTGAAAGAGTATTGTGTTCTACAAAATACAAAGTAATACTTCTCACAAACATCGCACCTACACCCAAACCGATCATAATCACAAAGATATTGCTTGAAAGTGCAAAAGCTCCGATAACACCGTCAAAACTAAAACTTGCATCTAAAACTTCAAGATAGATAAATCCTGCAATACCGCTTTTGACAGTATCACTTGAGAGAAAATGATCGAGTATACCTAGTAATGAGTGTAATAACACACCATACATAAATGCTAAAATAACTCCAAAATCATGAGTTAAGTGTCCAAGTGAGATGCCGATGATGATAGCAATAATCAATTCAATATTGATCACTCCCGAGAAATGTTTCATTATCTTAGACTCTTCAATAAAGCTTATCCAAGTAATTTCATGCTCTTCAAAAAAGAAACCTAAAAAGACCATGAGTAAAAATGCACCACCAAATGCAAAGATCGTAGTTTCTGTGCTTTTTAGTATAGCTTCATACTGATGAGGTTCATTTATCGCTACATGTAAGGTTTCAAATAAACCCATTCCTGTTACGATAGAAACAATAGCTAAAGGAAATAAAAGGCGCATACCAAATACGGCTATGGGTATACCAAAGAGTATGAATCGGCGTTGCCAGATGGGTTCCATCGTTCCTAATATTTTAGCATTGACAACAGCATTGTCAAAGGAGAGAGAGATCTCTAAAACAACGAGTAAAGCGGCAATATAAACGCCCTCAAAGCCTCCTAAAAAATACCCACCTAATAAGCCGAGGAGTAAAATAATAAATGAACTGATAAAGTATTGCATTTTAGCCTTTATGAAAAGAATATCAAATTATAGCCTAGATTCGAATCAATCGTTATTTTTGATATATCCGTCTTCTAGAAGTTTGTCATAGATTTTTGAGACAATATCTCCAGCGGCATGTCCGCCATGTCCACCATGCTCAACTAAAACAGTAACAATAAACTGAGGGTTTTTATAAGGACCATAGGTAGTCATCCATGCATGAGAACGTGAATAATAGCTCATATCAAGTTCTTCTGTTCTATGAATCGTTTCTTGAGAAATTCCGACCACCTGAGCTGTACCTGTTTTACCCGCAATGGTAACTTTTGAATGTATGAAGTTTTTAGCTGTTCCTCCAGGAGAGTTACATACATCATACATCCCTTCCCGGAGTATATCAATCTTTTGTTTTTCTACTGGATTTAGAATCTCTTTATATTCTGGTTGTATTATTTTATCACCAACTTTTTGCACAAGATGAGGTGTCACAAGTCTACCTGTTGCTAAAAGTGCTGTAAATCTTGCCACTTGCATCGGTGTTACCAATAAATCGCCCTGTCCGATTGAAGTATTGAGAGTCTCTCCAATATACCATGATTGATGATATTTTTTTTTCTTCCACTCACGATTTGGTATAGTTCCGACAAATTCATTTGGTAAATCAACGCCCGTTTTTTCACCAAGGCCATATCGGAGCATGCCTGCGCTTAGAATATCTATACCTGTTTTGACGCTGCCTTTGTAAAAATAATCATCACAGCTCTCTCTTATAGCTTTTCTAATATCAGTTTCGCCATGTCCATCTTTTTTCCAGCATCTAAAGTTACGGTTTGAAACTACATAACTACCTGTACAGTTTACGCTTGAATGCTCATCGAGTGCTGTTGTGATCATAATAAGTCCAAGTCCAATTTTTACGATTGAACCTGGGGGATAAAGACCATTGACAAGTTTATTGGTAAATGGTTTGTCCGCACTCTCAATAAGCGTTTTCCATTCATCGCTTGAAATACCGTTTGAAAAAGAATTTAAATTGTATTCAGGAAAACTGCCTGCGGCCAATACTGAGCCATTGACATCCATAACAATCACTGTACCAGCTTCATCTTTGAACATGTCAGAGATATATTGTTGCAGGTTCATATCGATAGCAAGCTTTATCTGCTTATTTTCAACGGGACTTTTATGCGAAAGTTCTTCGATCTCCTCATTTTTTGCACTTACTTTAATTTTTCTTTCACCAGCTTCACCCTCAAGGTAGGTATTATAATATTTTTCTATACCATTTTTACCAACAGTTCCAATGACAGATAAAAGAGGATCTTTATCAATATCATTTTGATTGGCGTTTGAGACATAGCCAATAATATGGGCTGCGGTATCATTGTATGGATAAAAACGTTTTGGCGCAGATAAAATATGTAAATTCTCTCTTAAATTTAAAATAGAATAAACAGGAATCATCGCATCATAGGGAATGAAATCAGCTACTAGTATATAATCTTGATTATAATAAGAATCATTTTGCATATAGATTTTTTTCATCTTCTCTCTGTCTAAAGAGGGAATATATTTCATCAAGACATTCAATTCAGTATCTAACGAACTCGTGTTATCTCCACTAATTAAATGTGGCGCTATTTCTACTTTAAAGCCTAGTTTGTTGATAGCCACAGGATTATTATTTCTGTCTAGGATTTCTCCGCGTACAGGCGCAGTCAAGTCTGTTTTAATAGTATTTCTATCAGAAAGATCTTCATAATATGCATTGTGCGAAATAGAAAGATAAAAAACTCTTACGATCAGTGCAACCCAAGCTATAGCAAAAAGTGTCAATATTATTTTAAGTCTCAATGAAAATACCCTTTAACGCTAATCTTTAAAAATCAATAGTAGAAAGAACTCTACGGCAATATAATAGATAACATACCAGCTAAACTCTGGTTCATATAACAAAAATGTTTGTGCTAGGGTATAGGAAAAAAAGTAATACCCAACATAAGCTAGTAAAAGCATAAGTATCTTTGTACAGGCTACACACTGGATATATTTATCCATTTTTAAAATAAGAAGTCTATAAACCAAGGTAAAATATACTATGGAACTAAAAAGCACATAGCCTTTTTGCGCTTCAAAAAACATCAGAGCAAAAGAGGTTGCAAAAAGTGTAATACTGTCACCATTTTTGATTGAATTGATAAAGATGATAAACATAACTGCAAAAAAAGGCGGCAGAAAAAGATAGATGTCGCTTAGACTTTCATAAACTAAAAATATTGCAAGAACGAGAACAATATTTAAATATTTTTGATAAGTGATATTTCGTTGCATATTGGAAAGTGTTTGCATTTTATACAATCAGCCCAAATCTTATGATCGGGTAAAGATTCTTTTGGAATCTCAATAAATCCTAAATTTTCAAAAAAACTTTGCTTATAAGTAAGTGCCAAAACTTGTTTCAAGCCAAGAGATTTTGCTTCTTCAAGGCATCTTTTTACAATCTCAGAGCCGATATGCTTGTCTCTGTATCCATCTCTAACTATCAAAGAACGGATCTCTGCAAGAGTGTAAGAGTGTACATGTAAAGCACAAAAGCCAACAAGTATTTCTTCATCAAAAGCGAGCATATAAGATCTTATGTTAGTCGCTATCTCATCATTACTTCTTGGAAGAATAACACCTGATTCAACTTCAGGTTGTATCAGATTTTGCATCGATTCGATGTCGCTGAGAAATGCTTTTCTATATTCTATCATCAACCATCTCTTCTTTTACAATTTCATAGATAACTGAAATCAGTTTTGAGATTCCGCGCTTTTTACTGCTAGAAACCATCAAAGCGTCCGGAAACTTTAGTCTTAGTGCGCTCTGCTCTTTTTGATTGAGCTTATCTATTTTTGTAAATACCCTTAAGATGACTTGT
This sequence comes from Sulfurimonadaceae bacterium, assembly GCA_036171835.1. Lineage (GTDB taxonomy): Bacteria > Campylobacterota > Campylobacteria > Campylobacterales > Sulfurimonadaceae > Hydrocurvibacter. The sequence goes on from JAVHRU010000105.1 coordinate 6,312, forward strand.
GATTGATCAACTATTTCATCTAAGAAATTCGAGACACCAATATCGATATCAAGATCAGGATGACGACTGTCGATAAGATGCACAAAAAGCTTTATCTGCTCTCTTTGGGCTATATAATCTGTCAGATTTTTCTCCCAGTCATACTTCATCGACTTAGAAACTTTCGCGTATCCAAAACCTGGAAGATCCACTAGCCTCGCATGTCTTTTTTCGTTCACTTCTCTATCGATAAAAGTAATGTCAAAATAGTTTATAAGGCGCGTTTTTCCTGGTGTAGAAGAAACTTTTGCCAGACCTTTATGATTAGCCAGCGCATTTAAAAGTGAACTTTTTCCTGCATTTGAGCGAGCCATTAATACGATCTCATTTTGTTTCTCTGATGGAGGTGCATTTTCTATATTTGGAGCAGATATTATGAATTTTGCATCGACGATCTCAATCATTATTTGCTCTCATTTTGGTCTTGTAAGTGAAAAATCATAATTACAGGCTCTTTATTGGCCCCTTGTGCCATTGCTTTGCCAGTAATAGTATTTAATATGACTTTATCTCCATCAATTTGTTTATGTTCATTGAGTTGACGAAGGTGAACATTTGTATAAAACTGATACTCTTTTATCTTTGGCATATAGACTACTTTTTGGGCTTTTCCGGCATATGTTGAGCTATTTTCTGTTTTTACAAAAAATGAGACATCTCCTTCTGCGATCATCTTTATTGGATCATGTTTATTATCTGTATAAATTGTCACTTTAGATGCATTAAGCTCATCAGAACCCTTAGTCATTTTAACATTGCCTGTAAAGATACCTATTCCTTTTTTCTCATCACCATCAAAGGAGTTGGAGATAACTTTTAAGTCATTACTTAAAAGAACAGCCGAAGAGAGTAAAAGTAAAGTAAAAATCGTTTTTATTTTCATTATTTTCCATTATCATTTATTTGGTACGTTGCAGATATTTGTTTGGATACTACATGATTTTCTTTGCTATCAAAAATTAGTTTTGTTCCCGTGATTTTATCATCATTTTTGTATAAAGTATATGTACTCGGCGTTTTAAGGAAACCTGTATTTTGATTGTAAGTAGCTTCACCCGTTTTAAAAGTCAATCCATCAGATCTCGCGTAAACAACATTGCCTTGCATATTGACGATATTATCTTTATAAATACCGAAATCTGACTGAATATTTGCTGTATATTCTTTTGTATTGTCGGTATAATTTATATCAGAAACTTCGTATCTGTCTTTATATTTGTACCCTTTTAAGCCACTAAAAATACTTCTTAATCCATTTTTATCTAGATCATAGATAGTAAAATTAAAAAGTTCAAGTTGTGCTATTTCTTTTGTTTCAAATTGTTGTAGTTTTGCAGGATTGAAAAATATATATATCATGGCAAGGCCAGTAAATATAAAAACAAAAAAGAAGTTTATATTCATATCCAAAGAGCCAAATACTGATCAAGTTGGTTGTTTTCTTTTACGACAATATCTATCATTTCACGAACTGCACCCTCGCCGCCTTTACATGTAAGGACTACATCTACGATATTTTTTACATATTCAGCGCCGTCTTTGGGTGTAAAACTTTTTCCTACATTTGCAAGAAGTTTATAATCATTGAGCTCATCGCCAATAGCCGCAACTTCGTTCATTGTAATACCAAGCTCTTGTATCAGCTGTTCTAAAATAGCTTTTTTATCTTTGATACCTTGATAAAGATATTTGATACCAAGTTCTTTAGCTCGGTATTCTACAAGCTGTGATTTTCTTCCTGTAATGATAACTATGTCATAGCCGAGTTTTATCCAGTTTGTAATGGCAAATCCATCTTTTACATTGAAATTTTTACTCTCTTCACCGCTGTTTGAATAGATGATTTTTCCATCTGTAAGACATCCATCAACATCTAAAACCAAAAGCTTGATCATAAAACATCTTTTGTGCTTGGAATACCGACTCTTTCATTGATCGTTGTAGCACGGCGAAGTGCTACTGCGAGAGCTTTAAATGATGCTTCTATGATGTGATGCTTATTTTTCCCGCGTTGCTGGATGATGTGCGCGCTGATTCTTGCATTAAACACAAGTGCTCTAAAAAATTCTTCTACAAGTTCCGTATCAAAAGTTCCTACTTTACCTGTAAGATCAAGCTCATACACTAAAAAAGGACGATTACTAAGGTCTATATCAGCGCTTACACAAGCTTCATCCATAACTACACTTGCATTACCAAAACGTTCCAGTTTGACAACAGGATAGATACTCTCGTGCAAAAGTGAGCCTAAAACGATAGCCACATCTTCAACACTATGGTGATCATCTATATGTGTATCACCCTTACATGTAATCTCTAAATCAAGGAGTGCATGTTTAGCAAAACTCTCAAGCATATGGTCTAAAAAGCCTACTCCTGTCTCTATTTTACTCTTTCCCTCGCCATAGAGTTTCAGAGATACTGTGATATTTGTTTCTTTCGTTGTTCTTGTTTTATTTTTCATATTATTCCTTTACGATAAATGCGCCTCTGAATTTTCCATTTGCGCTGTAGTCTCTTGCTTCTTCTTCACTTTGAAAGCCTTTTATCCAAACTTTAAAAGCAGTCCTGTCCCCTGGTATATCTTTGATAATTGTTTTATAACCATCTAAGCCGTTATATTTTTTCTGCGTAACAACTGCACCCTCTATATTTGAAAAAGAAGCAATTTGTAGAGCAAATTCAGTGATAATTTCCTCTTTTGGTCCTTTGTCTAGTTCTTTTTGATTTGGAATAATTTTAGCACCACTTTTCTCAAAACCAAGTATTTTTAAAGAGACCAAAGCAGTTCCTCTTCCGACCATATTGATTCTTGAAGCCGCTTCATTTGAGAGATCGATGATTCTATTGTCGACAAAAGGCCCACGATCATTGATGCGCACTATAACAGACTTTCCTGTCTCTCTACTCGTTACTTGAACAATCGTATTCATAGGCAATGTTTTATGCGCCGCTGTCATATCATGCATATCATAAGTCTCGCCACTAGATGTCTGCTTACCATCAAAATCCGGACCATACCAGCTAGCCCGTCCATTAAACTCATCTCCAACACTTACAACAGTCGGATAATAGGTAATACCACGAATTGTGTATGGACGCATAGTCGCTTTTACATTTTGTTGTGCGCCTTGATATGAAGAGGTATTTCCTCCACCATAGTATCTTACGCCACGTGTACTACAACCTGACACAAAAAGTAAAATAAGAGTAAATATAAGAATTTTATTCATTGATATAGAGCCTGTCTCCAGCTTTCACGCTGTCATTTTTAATGTTGTTTCTTGATTTTATGTACGCTACTGTCACTTTGTTTGCCTTAGCAATTGATTCCAAACTATCTCCATCTTTAACTGTATAAGCCCCTTTATCTAAAACGATATTACTTTTAGAAGCAACTGGAATTATAGTATCTTGTTTGGATAAAAGCTTCATGGTGTTTAATTTATTGAGATCTTTTACGATTTTTGACTGTATTTTATACTTTCCAGAAGTTGTAGATAAAGAATCGTCCTGTTTTGGCGTATAAATAATATATTTTTTCTTTTCACTATCTCCATTATATTTGTCATTAAATTCAGAAAGCTTAGCTGAAGGAATATAAATATCATAGCCATTTGCATCCGGCGGTGTTAGATCATAATTTATCTGGCGGTTGAATTTTTTCAGATCATTTTCTGGTAACCCGAGCATATCTGAAACTTTTGCCAAGGACTCACCATTACCAACTTGAACAGCGGTAAGAGAAGGAGTATCGAAGCCATTGTTAGAATCATCATTTTCATCTCCAAGTAAACGTCCTTCATTATTTTCCACCATTGCTAAAGCCAATATTTTTCTTATATATCTACGACTTTCTGCAGGAATATATTTTTTCTTTTCATCTAAAAGTACATGTAAATTATCTGTTCCCGCTCTTTGTATTGCGCGACTAAGATATCCGCTTCCACAGTTGTATGCTATAGCTGCAAGATACCATTTTCCAAATTGGTTGTGCAAGATACTTAAATATTTCGCAGCCGCTCTTGAAGATTTTATAAGATCACGTCTTTCATCAACGTATTTATCAATTCTTAGATGATAACGCTTTGCAGTTTGAGGCATAAATTGCCAAACTCCACCGGCATTTCTAGCAGAGTTTGCTTTAGCAGAAAAATTTGATTCTGCAATTGCTACAAACAAAAACTCAGGTGGAACTTTATATTCATTTAATACTTCTCTTACATTGGGAATAAATGCAGAAGCATCTCCCATGTCTTGAAATAAACGATTATTTTTATATTTTATAAATTCAGAAGATTGCATTTTTTTAAGTTGTGAGTCATTTAAAAAAGAGGGATCAATATCAAATGTTTTGAGAAGATCAATATCTTTATATTTTTCCGAACTCGTATTTGGACCACCAAAAAGAGCATATGGAAGCAATAATAAAACTAAATACTTGAGCATATATAAACTTTCTACTTTAAGATAGGGTTAATATTCTATCCTAAAATAGCTAACGAGTCTAAAATAGACCCCAAAAAGTGTGTAAATATCAGAAAATATGAAATAAATTCATAGCATTTGTAGTAGTTATTTTTTCTATTTCTTTTCGATCAATAGTTAAAAGTTCCGAAATTTTTTCTACTACAAAGCTCGTATATGCGGGCTCATTACGTTTGCCTCTATGAGGAGTTGGCGTAAGATAGGGACCATCTGTTTCAATAAGTAACTTTTCAAGTGGGATTTTTGGTAACACATTTACAAGTTTCTTTGCATTGCTAAAAGTGATTACCCCTCCGATACCAAAGTAGAAATTTTGTTTTGCCAAAGATAAAAGTTCTTCATCGGCATTGTAACAATGTAAAACTCCTCCGACACTGCCGGCATCTTCATCTAAAAGTATCATCTTTGCATCATGGGAAGCATCGCGAATATGAATAATAAGAGGCTTGTTATATTTTTTTGCAAGTTGTATCTGAGCTCTAAAAATCTTTTCTTGAGCTTTTTTTTCACCCTCTTTTTCTTCCTGTGTTCCCTCAAGCCTAAAATAATCCATTCCACATTCACCAACTGCTACACATTTTGGATGATTAATATATTGTTCAAATAGAGCTTCATCAAAATCATTTATATCATAGGGATGAACACCAATTGAAAAATAGATATGTTCATGATGCTCAGAAATTTCTATAGCCTTAGAAAGAGTTTTTGGATCGGCCCCAGGAATAATAAATCTTTCTACACTGTTTTCACGTGCTCTTTGCATCATATCTTCAAAATCATCGTCATATCTTGTATCATCAAGATGTATATGTGTATCTATGATCATTTATCTTTGCCTTTTTTCTCTTTTTTTAAATTTTTTACATATTGGATATTTCTTACCATTAAAATAATAAAAAATATAGAACCTAGAAGTGACCCAAGGGCTAATATGAAATCATTTGCCATATAAAAGTTATAGCATAATATGAGTAGGACTATTGAAATTATAAAACACATCTGCTGGCTTCTAAAAGGTCTTTTGCAAAAAGTTTTGCTTCATTCGTCACACTTGTACCGCTTATCATTCTAGCTATTTCGTCTATTCTTGCATCAAATGTTAATGGTTTTACAAAGCTCTCATCGCCCTTCTTGTGAACTAAAAAGTGCTGATTTCCCATAGATGTGAGCTGAGGCTGATGTGAGATGACAAATATCTGAAATTTCGTGGAGAGATGTCTTAATACCTTCGCCACACTCATCGACTCCTCGCCGCTTAGGTTGGCATCTATCTCATCGAGCATCAAGATACCGCCATTTTCCTGCATAGATTCTGATTTTATGGCAAGTACAGCTAATCTCAAACGGTTAAACTCGCCAGTACTAAGCTTGTCAAGCGTGGTATTGTTAAGTGTTATCTCTACGAAGTCTTGACCTGTACTGTTTAACTCTGTCTCTTTTAGATTGACCTCTATATCTCTTAAATAAAGCTGTTTTATATAAGCGCTTAAATCTTTAGTAAAATTTTTCACAGCTTCCAATCTTAGTTTTGTTATCATCTTTGAATCATCCGCGATGCTTACATGTAAGCTCTCTTTTTGCTCAACTAAATTGCCTTTTGTTATCTCGATATTGTTGTAACGTTCAAGTTCGAGGAGTTTGCTCTTTTTGTAGGCAAGAGCCTCTTCTATGCCTCCATATCTTCTTTTAAGAGATGAGAGCTCTTCTATGCGGTTTAAAACCTCTTCTACATTGATATCTTCAAGATTGTTCAACCTCTGTGTGGTTTCATCGAAATGCGCCCTTAGCTCGTTCATAGCATCGTCAAAAAATGAACTTTCAATCTCTAAGGATTGAAGTGCCGATGAAACGGCATGTTCATAATCAAATATCTTATTTGCCTGAGCTATTTTCTCGGAAGACTTCTCTTTTTTAGACAACTCTTTTTTTATCTCTAAAAGTTCTTCATCTTCCCCTACTTTTGGGTTTATTTCATCTATCTTCTGTATCTCAAATGCTGCAAACTCTTTGAGTTCGACTATGCGTTTTTCCTCATCTTCAATCTCTTGAAGCCTTTTAGACACTTCAATATATTCATAAAAATTCTTTTTAAATCTGCTCTTTAGTGGCTGTATATCCTTACTTTTTATTCTGCCATCTAGTATCTCAAGCAGGTTTTTGTTTTCAAAGTCACTATAATCTTTAAGACTTAGATGTCTGACATAGCTTGAGCTGATATCTTTTATATCTTTCTTCGAGATACTTTGGTTGTTGATAAAAAATCTTATTTTCTCTTTTTTTATCTGTCTAAAGACATTGACTTCTTCATTTTCGATGCCCAGTTCATCATCGAGTATATCCCAGTTTATTTGCGATTCACAGAGCTTTGCCCCTGCCTCTGCCAAACCAAAAGTAGAAAGGATAGAGTCCATAAGTATGGACTTTCCGCTTCCACTCGGTCCGGTAAACACTACTAGTCCAGGTTCTAAATCCAGTTCGACATTTTTAAAACTAAGATAATCTTTTAAATAAAATCTCTCTATCATCTCTTTAGCCCTCTTTCTTGTTCGCAATTATACTTAAAACACGTATCTTCATTTTTATTAGTTTGACATATTTTTCTGCAATCATATAAAAAGTATTGCATTCTGTTATATTTTATAGGATAAATCTTGTTTTACTGTAATATTCTTTACATATAAAATTTATTATGGATAGTAAATTAATTGAGCAGATTCAAAAAATTGATATAAGGGTACTTATCTTTGGAATAATTGTATTTCTCGCACTTATTGGTCCAATAATGATTGATATAAGGGTACTTATCTTTGGAATAATTGTATTTCTCGCACTTATTGGTCCAATAATGATTGAAATATTTATTACTGTTCCTGATTCATATAAAGATCTCACTATTTCAAAACTACTCCTTCTCTCTATGGGAGCAACTCTACCTGTGCTAAATATAATCCTTAGTATTGAAGCAACAAAAAATGATACACTATTACCGCCACTTCAGCAAGGTACACCAGACTTAAATATTACTGCGGGACTCTTCATAACGGCTTTTATTTTTTATATTGATCTTGGTCTACAATTTTTAATTAGATATTCATTTCATGTATTTGTGATAGTTGGAATGTTATTAGAACTTTTAGTAATAGTATGGAGTATAGTACAAATAAAAGCAGCCAAACAAGCACTTAAAAAGATTAAATAACCTAATTAAATATGAAAAATCTTGTCCCTACCCTCCCACTATAACTTCAGAGTACTTATTTGTTTTGTGTTAAATGCGTAGGAAACTCCTTAAGCATAACGTCCACGATTTTATTGAAATATTCCGTACTCTCTTGGGGTGATTTGAACTCATGTATATCATCCGTAATAAAAGTACTCCAGAATGTTTTATCTGTTTTTGGATCGATCATATCGATCTGTATGTTCAGTTTAGTTATAGTTGCATTATGTGCAGTACCCAGACCAAGTCCCAGACCTCTTGTATAAAAACCTAATCCTAAACCTACACTCACATTAGAAGGTACATCTTGTTGGATCTTAACTCTGTAATTTATCTGAAAGTTAGCCGTGTTCTGCGGAACATTTAGATAGCCTTTTTGCTGCATATTATTGGCAATGGCCTCATTGATGCGCTCTTCATTAAGTGAAGAGATCGCGCTATGATTTTGATGGATAATTGCAAATGTAGAAAGTGAACCTGTTTTGAATGACGGGTTATAATCTACATCGGCTTGCTTCGTACAACCGACCATCAAAACTAATAAAAAAGGGAAAATATATCGAAACATCTTGACTCCTTTTACAAGCAGATATTCTACATTTATTAGGGCATTATATTACATACAAAGTTGGGTAAAAACAAAGTTCATAGGCTACTTCAAAAGTCGAAGATAGTTTTTACTTTACTCTCCCCATCTAAGTTTCTCTTTGAGTACATCAAAATAATTAAACTCTTTTTTATGAATCAGTTTTGCAGGATTTTTTGCGAGTTTGATACTGATAGTGTCACCGCTGCCAAACTCATGCATATCTTGACCATCTACGATCAAAAGTGCAGATTTATCGGGTGTTTTCATATCGATGGAAAAATGCCCTGGAAGAACAACCGGTCTTTGAGTCAGAGAATGCGGACAGATCGGTGTCAGTGAAAAAACATTCGTCAATGGAAATAACACAGGTCCTCCTGCTGAGAGATTATACGCCGTCGAACCCGTTGGAGTCGAGACGATGACACCATCTCCATAGTAAGTATTAAATGCTTTATCATCCACCAAAGTCTCAATGCGTATCATCTTTGATATTGAAGGTCGAGTAAGCACAATATCGTTAAATGCATAGATGGTGTCTTCTGATTCTGCCGTTTTAATCGTTGCTTGCAGGACAGATCTGTGATCAATACGAAACTCATTTGTAGTCAAAAGTTTCACAAAATCCTTCATATCATCGATGGAAAGATCAGCTAAAAAGCCGAGTTTTCCAGCATGGACACCCAAAATCGGAATCTGATATTTATAAGAACGTCGCACAACAGAAATAAGTGTGCCATCGCCTCCAATACTGACTAAAATATCACATTTTTGACAAAGCGTATCAAACTCCTGACCCATAACATCGATCATACCCCCGCTGATACTGTCAATAAAAACTTCTATATCGTGAGATTCAAACAGATTTTTGATATCGTAGAATACATCTTTGAGTTCTGGAGTGGAAGGTCTTAAAATAATACCTACTTTTTTTATATTTATCTTTTTCAAATAGGACTCTTTATAGCTTTTTTAAGGGACAATTATACACTCTTTTAAAACTGTCTCAGTGTTAGCAAGATTGTAGCAGATTTTTTTATTTTTATGACATCTTGTTACGATAAAATGGATCTATTAAAGAATTGAAAGTGAGTATCTTATGATGACCTCATCCGAGCTAGTATATAACAAGAGTCTTGAAGAACTTTATTCTGATTATGAAACTTCTCCATCAGGACTTGATACAAGTGAAGCGCAAAAACGCCTCAAATACAATGGTCTAAACTCTCTCAGAGAGGTACAAAACTCTGTCTTTTCTATTTTTGTAAGCCAGTTTCAAAACTCTATTGTATTTATTTTGATTGCAGCTGCTCTTCTCTCTTTTGTTATGGGAGAAGAAACAGATGCTTTTTTTATTATTGGCATTTTAATTCTCAACAGTATCTTGGGCTTTATTCAAGAATATAGAGCAGAAAATTCAATTCAGGCACTAAAAAAACTAACAGAAACGCATGTAAGAGTCAAACGTTCGGGATTAGAACTACTTATTTTATCTGAACAGCTTGTTGTAGGCGATATCACTCCTTTAGCAGAGGGTGATCTTATCTCAGCTGATATGAGACTTATCGAATCACAGGGCTTACATGTAGATGAAGCCACGCTTACAGGAGAATCTATTCCTACCTCAAAGCAAATACTCACGCCCCTTGCAATCGGAACCCCTATTTATGAGCGAAGTAACATGCTTTTTTCTGGAACTTTTGTCACAAAAGGAACCGCACTAGCTCTTGTCACTGCGACTGGTGAAAACACCTATTTAGCGACGATTGCAAAAAGTGCTCAGAAAAAATCTCCTCTCTCACCACTTACGCGTGCACTTGCAATTTTTTCAAAACGTCTTATTTTTGCTTTGATTTTTATCTTAATTATAGTCGGTATCATAGGATTTTTTAGTGGAATACCATACGCTACATTGGCTTCCATACTTACAGCAGAGCTTGTTTCGGCTGTACCAGAAGGGTTGCCAATCGTAGTAACACTTATTTTGGCACTTGGCGCATTTAGGCTCAGTAAACACAAAGTCTTAGTCCGCCATCTACCTGCTGTCGAATCACTCGGCAGCGCAACTGTAATTGCGACAGATAAGACAGGTACGATTACAGAGGGATTTTTATCTGTTGATAGAGCAGAGGTCATAGATGAAAAAGAACTCATGCAATGTGCTGCCTTATGTAACGATGCCACTTTAGAACATGGTGATGCTGTGGACAAAGCATTGGTACTATGGCTTGAGTCAGAGTATGAACCACTTCGAGAAAATAATCCACGTATCTTTTTTCATCCCTTTGACCCGAAGTCTCGATTTATGGCAACACTCAACAAAATGAATCAAGAGAAAGAACGCTTACATGTAAAAGGAGCATATGAGACATTGCGGACCATGTCTGCTAACACTCAAGAAGAGCTTGCTCGGCTAGATGCAGCTCACGATAATATGGCGTCCAAAGGATTACGTCTTTTGGCTTTTGCCATTTGTGATGAAAATTGGGAAGATCCAGATACCTGGAAAATAAAGATAGTTGGTCTCATCGGCTTTGCAGACGCTGCAAAAGCTGGCGTAGAAGTAGCAGTAAAAAAGGCTCAAGACGCTGGAATACGCGTTATTATGATTACAGGAGATAATCAGATCACCGCACAGGTAATTGCAAAAGATGTCGGAATATACAAAGAAGGTGATCTGCTTTTAAATGGAAATGAGGTTGAAACTTTCTCAGATGAGAAGCTCCAAGCAATGCTTCAAAATTGTACCGTTATCGCACGGGCACTCCCAGAACACAAATACAAAATCGTAAAACTTTTACAAGAAAAAGGTGAGATCGTAGTCGTGACAGGCGATGGAGTTAATGACGTCCCTGCCCTCAAAGCAGCAGATCTTGGCATTGCAATGGGTAATGGAAGCGAGGCTGCAAAATCCGTAGCTAAGATGGTAATCACAAATAATAATCTCAGTGTTATAGTAGATGCGATTAAACAGGGCAGAATCATTACTGCAAATTTGAAAAAAGTGATCTTATATCTCTTGGCTACCTGTTTTGATGAGATTATCGTCATCAGCGGCGGGATGATACTTGGTCTTCCTCTAGCGGTTCTTGCTACGCAGATACTTTGGATAAACATTGTCACAGATGGCATGGTCGATAAGACATTTGCAATGTGCACCGAGGAGGGAGATGTTATGAAAAACCCTCCACGTAAGATTGATACACAGTTCTTTGATCGCTGGCAGATAGGAAAAATCACGTGGATCTCTCTTGTCAACGCCCTCATCACCCTTGCTCTTTTTGCCTATCTGTTAAAAAAAGGATATGCCTATGAAATTCCTCTGACAGTCTCCTTTTGTACCATTGTCACTTCGCAGTGGGTAAATGCTGTTCTAGCACAAAAAAGTGAGGAGCCATTTTTTCTAAATATCAAAAAAAGCTTTACAATTAATCCTTATGTCTGGATCGGTCTTGCCCTTGGAATCCTGCTCCAAGGCAGCGTTTTATATTTTGTTCCAAGTTGGCTTCATGTCATTACTCCAACTCCATGGATGCTTGGATATATCATGATGGCTACTCTGCTCACATTTCTATTAATAGAAAGCTACCAGTGGGCTATATGGATACTCAAAAAAAGATTTTACTGAGAAGTTTTAAGACTCAGACTCACTTTGCCTTTTTCTCTATCGATCGCTATCACTTCGATGTGAGAAAAATATTGATTTAAACTCACTGCTTCAAGCGGATGAGAGACTCTTTTTTCGCTGATTTTTGAGATATGGATCAGTCCGTCGTTTTTAAGACCGATGTCTACAAAAGCACCGAAATCCGTAATATTTCTTACGACTCCAGAAACAATACTTCCCTCGTGTAACATCGAGATGTCTGTAAGTCCTCTTTTAAAGGCTATGGGAGGAAGTTCCATCCTTGGGTCAAAGCCTGGTTTTTTGAGTTCAAATATGATATCCTTTAATGTTTCTTTGCCTACATGTAAGGCATTTGAAACTACTGCAACATCCACATTATCCAAATCCATATTACTCAATTTTTCAGCGATCTTGTAGCTCTCAGGGTGGATACCTGTATTTTCAAGGGGATTTTTAGCGTCTTTGATTCGAATAAATCCTGCGGCTTGTTCATACGCTTTTTTACCCAAACCCTTTACATGTAAGAGTTCAGATTTTGTTTTAAAATTGCCATGCTCATCTCTGTAGGCTATGATATTTTTGGCAAGTTTCTCTCCGATGCCCGCGACAAAAGACAAAAGTGAAGCAGATGCAGAGTTGATATCGACACCCACACGGTTTACGAGGTCGATTGTGACATCACCAAGTTTTTTCTCTAAAAGTTTTTGGTCAACGTCATGCTGATACTGCCCGATACCTAGAGATTTTGGATCTATCTTTACTAGTGCTGCCATCGGATCACGCAGTCGCCCTGCTATAGAGATTGCTCCGCGAATCGTCACATCAAGTTTTGGATATTCATCTGAGGCAATTTTTGAGATGCTGTAAACAGATGCACCCGCTTCTGAAACAATGGTGTAGCTCAGTTGTTCATCTATCTCGCTGTTAAGGCGCGCAAAAAACTCTTCTGTCTCTCTTGAAGCTGTTCCGTTGCCGATAGCGATGGCTTTGATATTATATTTTTTGACAAGCTCTAAAATTTTTCTTTTTGAGTTTTCATAATCTTTTCTTGGCTCTGTCGGATAGATAACCGCAGAATCTAAAAAATTGCCATTTTCATCGAGAACTGCAAGTTTACATCCACTGACAAATGCAGGATCAACACCCAAGACCACTCTTTTTGTAACAGGCGGAGTAATAAGAAGCTGAGAAAGATTTTTCCCAAAAGTGCTGATGGCTTGCAAGTCTGCTTTTTCTTTGAGTTCCGCATGGACTTCACGCTCGATGGATGGGAGTAAAAGACGTTTAAATCCATCTTTATAAGCATCAAAAAGCAGTTCTTTTGAGCTTGAAGCATTACGGGGAATTTTATAGCTTTTGATATTTTGTTCTATGCGCTCCACATCGACACTTATTTTAACGCTGAGCTCTTTTTCATTGACTCCACGCATAAGTGCCAAGTATCTGTGCGAAGGAATGTAAGCGACTTTTTCACTTTTGTCTACAAAGTTTAGAAGTACCCCCTTTTCATTGAAACTTTTGCCCTTTTTAATCTCTAAGTTTCCATGACGCGACATTGTGTTTCGTAGGTTTTCACGCTCTCTTGGCTCTTCTGCATAACGCTCTGCCAAAATATCCTGCGCGCCAGAAACGGCTTCATCTAGGTTTTTAACAGCACCTTTGACAAAACTTTTCGCAAAAGTTAAAAACTCCTCTTTACTCATCTTCGCGCTTTGCAAACTGTTTGCAAGAGGTGTAAGTCCATTTGCCACGGCGACACTCACTCGTGAGCTTTTTTTCTCTTTAAAAGGACGATAGATGTCCTCTAAAATTCGCAAGTTTTCCGCTTCTTCGATGCTTTTTTGTATCTCGGGTGTGAGTGTTGCCCGTTCAGCGATAAGTCTTTTGATATCCTCTTTACGCTCTAAGAGTTTTTTCGTGCTTGTATAGATATCTTCAAAAGCACGAAGTGTTTCATCGTCCGCTCCGCCAGTGAGTTCTTTTCGGTAACGAGCAATAAAGGGAATAGTCGCGCCCTCTTCTAAAAGCTTTAAGATATTAGAGATGATATCAGGTTTGAGATTTGTTTTTTGAGCAAGAAGATCTAATAGTTTTTGCATAGTTCATCTTTAGTAAATTTTTGAGGATTATACTGTTTTTACGACAATGAGGGTGAAAATGCCTTTGTGCTGACTTGTACTTTCTGTCCGATTGTAAAGTTTTTGACTTCATGCGAATCCACGACAATCTCAACGATCTGCTGACCGATAGCAACGACTGCGATGTATATCACATCCGCTTTAATGATCTCTAAAAGCTCACCTGAAAATGTAAACTTCTGGCTTCCTCTAGTGTGGAGCAGTATCTCTTTAGTTGTCCCATCTTGGGTAATTTTTCCCTGTTCTAAGACAAGCACTCTTGAAGCGAGGCGGTAGATCTCACTTGGATCGTGACTGACCATAATGGTTGTTGTGCCAAACTCTTTATGCAACGTTAAGATGTCATGTTGCAACTTTGTTCGCATATCTGGGTCAAGCGCTGATAGCGGTTCATCCATAAGCAGTATTTTTGGACGCTTCATCAAAGCTCGACATAAAGAGACACGCTGTTTTTGTCCACCACTAAGCGTATTTGGATATCTGTTTTTGAGTTCACTGAGTTCTGTAAGTTCTAAAAGATGATTGGCAAGTTTTTCATCTTTTTGCACATAAAGTAGATTTTGTATCACTGTCATATTTGCAAAAAGCGCATAATCCTGAAATACAAAACCGATCCCGCGTTCTTGAGGAGGTAATTTCTTTTTACCATCAAGCCACGCAGTGCCAAAAACATTTATTTCACCACTTGCTTCTTCAAGTCCTGCAAGAATGCGTAAAAGCGTTGTTTTCCCGCTTCCACTTTGACCTGAAAGTGCTACAAAATCGCCCTGCATTATCTCAAGGTTTACATGTAAAGCCATCTCACCGTTTGAACCGTGGAGTTTTTTATCGATATCTATTTTTATCATTAGATCACTCTCAATTTACGGTTTTGATGTTGGTTGAACATATAAACTCCAAGCAGTACCAAAAAGCTGATAGCGACCATAATAGCGCTGTAAATATGTGCAGATTTATAATCCATAATCTCGACATATTCATATATTGCAACAGATGCTACTTTTGTCTCTCCCGGAATAGATCCACCTACCATTAGTACGACACCAAACTCTCCGACCGTATGTGCGAAGGTGATGATAAGTGCTGTAAGAAGTGCGGGTTTAACATTTGGAAGCGCTACATGTAAGAGTGTTTTTATCTTGCCTTTTCCCGCGATGTAAGAAGCTTCGAGCATATTTTTGTTTAAAGACTCAAATCCGCCTTGAAGCGGTTGCACCATAAAAGGAAAGGAGTAAAAACAGCTTGCGATTACAAGACCTGTAAAATTAAAAACCATTTTGATGCCAAAATATTCATTCATAAAAGAGCCAAATGGCGAGTTGTAAGAAAGCGTGTAAAGAATATAAAATCCCAGAACTGATGGCGGCAAGACAATAGGCAAAGAGACGAATGCTTCGATCACAGGTTTAAATCTATTTTTTGTCTGAGAGAGCCACCAGCCAAGAGGCAAGGCAATTAAAAATAGGATGAAAGTAACAGTAGTAGCTAAGCGAAACGAGAGAAAAAATGGTTCAAAATTGAGGTCATTCATAGGTTGATCCAGCGTGTTCCAAAATCTGCCATTTTAGCCTGATAAGGACTGCTTGTGACGATAGCATCCACGCCTGTTTTGGCAAAAAGTGCAACATTTTCTTTATTGATACCGCCTGCGGCTAAAATCTTTGCATGAGGAAAGTTTTGATTTTTGTACTCTACCAACTCTGTTAAAACACTCTGATCGCATTTATCCATCTGGATAACATCTGCGCCAAGAGAAAGCATCTCTTTTGCATCTTCGAGAGTTTCAGATTCTACGACCACTTTTTTTTCGACCGCTTTTCTTTTTAACTCTATAAATGCTTGGACGAACTGCTCTTTATCCTCAAAAAGAGCGCGATGATGATCGAAGATAACGATGGATTCTGAAAGGCCTAGTCGATGAGGTAAAACACCGCCACATAGTACTGCTCTGATGGCAAACTTCTTTGTAAAGGGAATGCTTTTTCTTGTCACAAATATCTCACAGTTTGGATTGACTATATGGGTATTTTGAAGCATTTGATATCCATAAGTAGCGATTCCGCAAGCGTATTCAAGTAATATAGAACACAATTTCCAAGCTTGATGCAGTTTATCTGAATCGCCTTGAAGTTTTAAAACCATTGAACCTGCTTTTAAAAATGTCGTTGATGGCGTGTTCTTCACAACACTGCATCCTAAAAGTTCTGCGACTCTTTGTGCTTCTTCAGAACAGGCGACGATGATATCGCCTCTTGTGTAAATCTCAAGTTTTGCAAGCTTTGGTATAGGTGCTAAAAGATGCGTGGTAAGATCGAAATAAGGAATATCTTCTCTGATATATTCGATGAGTTCATGGTCTAAAAGTGGAGTCAAAAATAATCCTTTTACTCTATTGATGCTATTGAAAGATCGCTTGCTTTTATAAGTGCGACGACTTTATCATTTACATGTAAGTCAAGTTTTTTAAGTGATTTTGTAGTGATAATACTTTCTAAAATATTTTCTTCTACATGTAAAGTAATACTTGATAAAAGAGTGCCGACTTGGATCTCTTTTATCAAACATTCTAACTGATTTGAAAGTGTAATATCTTCAATTTTGTTTTTTGCCAAAGCAACATTCGTTGCCTTGACTAAAAGTGTCACAACGGTGCCGACTTTAACTCTTTCATCTATCTCCAAAGCTACCAGCGTAAGAATATTTTCTTGCGTTTTAAATTCTAGAAGAGAGATTCCCTCAAAGTTTTGTATCTCTGTTACCGTTGCTTTTATGATATTCATTAGATGATGTATCCATACTTTTTAAAGATTATTTTTGCTTTTTCACTCAAGATAAAATCATAAAATGCTTTATACTCTTTGTTATTGTTCGCAAATTTTAGCAGAACGATTCCCTGTTGTATAGGAGTATAAAGTTTTGGATCGACCTCTGCATAGTTTACACCCTCTTTATACTGTTTCATTTTTGGACTGTAAAGAGATGATTTTGCGATTATACCTATATCTGCGGCAGTTATAGCATAGGTCACAGTTTGTGAAATACTCTCTGCAAAAACAAATTTATCTTTGACTTGATTGTAAATTCCAGCTTTTTGTATTGCTTCAATAGCTGCTTTTCCATAAGGTGCAGTCGTTGGGTTTGCAATAGCGATCTTATTGATATTTTTTGATATCAAAAGATTTATTCCCTGACTAAAATCCTGTTTCTGAACACTCAAATACGCTAAAGAACCTTGAGCATAAACAACAGGTTTTGTAGTTGCCGAGCCTTGGACGTAAAGAGCTTCAGGAAATTTCATATTTGCTGACATAAAAACTCCATAAGGAGCACCGTTTGTTATCTGAGCTGCCAGTTTTCCACTGCTTCCAAGGGTAACTTGAACCTTTGTTTGTGGAGAAATTTTAGCAAACTCTGCTTTAAGTTCATCCATAGCGTAACTTACGTTGGCCGCCACTGCGATATTGATCTCTCCAGCTAAAAGTGAAGAGATTGAAAGGATTAATGTTAATATTATTTTTTTCATTTTGCTACCATAACCTCGCTTGCTTTGATAATGGCTACTGCTTTATCACCATTTTTTAAATTTAATTCATTTACTGCATCGTTTGTAATCACTGAAATAATCTCATCTGTATCACCCGTATTCATGATGATCTCGCTATTTACAGCACCAACTTTAATCTCTTTGATATCGCCTGCTATCTTGTTTCTTGCACTGATTGCAGGAATTGTTCCAGTCGCGATTAAGACATTTGAAGCTTTAAAAAAGCAGATAACTTTATCACCTGCTTTTAACTCCATATTTTCAACGCTTGTATTTGTGATAGAAGCGCTAAGCTCCATTCCTTTGGCTGTTTCTACGATTAAAACAGAGTTAACCGCACCTGTTTCGATCTCTTTGATCGTGACATTAATTTGATTGCGTGCACTTATTTTCATTTTTTCTTTCCTTAAAAGAGATAGTTAAACTCTAAACGAGAGTCGAGGTTGTCATTATTAGCTGCATTCGAAGCTCCATTGAGGATATCATCATAACCGATTCTAATACGCCATTGAAACTGTGGTAATGCCGGTAGATTTTGCATTAAACCTACATAATAGTAGTTTTCACTTGTCCATCCTTTAGCTATATCATTATCCGTATGAACTGCAGAGAGTTCAATATTAAGGTCTTTAAGTGCCGGTGTCATATTTGTTTTTGCCGTAAATTGAGCGCGGTAACTTCTTGAATCTGCATACCAGTTGTAACGAGACATTGAGCGTGTGTATCCCGCTGTTGGAAAAGCTCTCCATGGATTGATTAGGTCAGCTTTATCATATATTTTAGAATATGCAAGGTTGAGACTATAGTTTTGATATTTTGCTACTAATCTCGCTGCAATCATGTCTGAGTTCATTGACGTTGGGTCTGAATATGCAGCTTTGTATGTAGTCTTTGCTAAACCGTTTAAGGAAGCTCCACCCACTTCACCTGCACCTTGATCAAATTGATGTAAATATCTTAGACCTGGAGTAACAGAAAAATCTTTATTAAATGCAATCTTATAGTTTCCTTCTATCATCGCTTGAGAGATAAGCTGAGGAACAACATAACCTGCCATGTCAAGTTTAAGATCTTTAACGGAAGTATTATGTGCTTCAGCGATGATAAGTGGTGAAGCTGTTGATTTCCCATATGCCATTAGATGATCATATGTCAAACCTTTTGCCATTGCAGTATCATCGTTGATACTGTCACTTGTTGTACTGCTTGAATATACCAAAGGTGAATTTGTATTAGCGTGTCCACGCATCTTTTCATCAGCCAAGTAAGCCACAGTCGATTTTGTATTTGGTAAGGCACTTGTATTAAATACAACACCATCAAATGTTTCAGGAATCATCTTGGTATCATTTGAGGCTGTAAAAAAAGTATCGACTAATTGACGACCAACTAACACTTCACTTTTAGAGATACCGCTATAACGCAGATAAGCCTGACCTAGAACACCTAGATGCTGACTTCTATTAAGTCGGTACTCAGGTCTATTTAAAACATCAGCGCCACCTTTTAGATTATTGACAGTCGTAAGAGACGCACCGTCAACAAATCCATGTGTGTAATAAAGACCTAATCTTAGATCAAAATTGTCATATATCCCACTTTGATATACAAGAGAACCGCCTAGTCCACTTGATAATGTGTCATTGTTTGTTGTTTTTGAGTAGTTGAATAGAAATGTGTTGGATCTGAGTCTTCCAAAAAACTCGCCCTTGTTAAACATATCTGAAAAACTATCAACTCGCACTGGTTGAAGATTATACTTTACTTTATAATCTCCCGCTAAGGTAGCTTTTTGCGTTGTAGTATCTGCAAAAGATTGTGTGCCTGCACATAATACTAATGCTGCCATCGAGACTTTTATAAGTCCACTTTGTTTCATGTTATTCCTTTTAGTCAAATCTATTTTTGGTTGTATATTTATATACATAACGATCTATGCAAAATCAATGCCTGAAACTATGTAACAAAGTACTTCAATTCAAAACATTTTCGTAGTATATATTTTTATATAACGAAGTGTCAAGTATAAATATCTTAATATTATGTTCAATAAAAGATATATTTACCCAAGGTAGGCGTTTATTTTGCTATCAGTATAGTTGCGTTATAATCGCGAAAATTTTTCTTTAGGAATCTAGATTTGAGAACTCATTATTGTACAGACCTAAGCATAAAACACGTTGGTGAAGTCGTTACTGTCGCTGGTTGGGCAAATAGCTACCGCGATCATGGTGGAATTATATTCATCGATGTACGCGATAAAAGCGGATTAATTCAACTTGTATTTGATCCATCAGACAATGCAGAAGCTCACAAAGTCGCTGATAGTGTCCGTGATGAATTCGTACTTGTAGCAACAGGTAAAATCCGTCCTCGCGGCGAAGGACTTGTAAATCCTCGTCTTAAAACGGGTGACATAGAGATGGTTGTAGATATATTAGTCATAGAAAATAAAAGTGCCCCTACTCCGTTTGTCATCGGCGATAAAAACGTTGGTGAAGAAACTCGTTTAAAATACCGTTATTTAGAACTACGTGATCCAGCTATGTTTGAGACTTTCCGTCTTCGTTCAAAAGCGGCAATCGCTGCGCGTAACGTCCTTGATGCTCATGGATTTTTAGAAGTTGAAACTCCTATTTTAACAAAATCAACTCCTGAGGGAGCAAGAGATTATCTTGTGCCTTCACGTGTGCATAATGGAGAGTTTTATGCTCTTCCACAATCTCCACAGCTTTTCAAACAACTTTTGATGGTCGGTGGATTTGATAGATATTTCCAGATTGCAAAATGTTTTAGAGATGAAGACTTAAGAGCTGACAGACAACCTGAATTTACTCAAATAGATGTCGAGATGAGCTTTTGTACTCAAAAAGATGTTATCAAAGTCGCTGAAGATCTTTTAGTAGGGATGTTTAGCGCTTGTGGCGTAGAGATCAAACCACCGTTTAATCACATCAAATACTCTGATGCTATGGAATGGTACGGTTCAGATAAACCAGACCTTAGATATGACCTTAAAATGGTTGATGTTATCGACATTTTTGAGCGTTGTGATAATGAAATATTTACAAATATCGCAAAACAGCCACATAAAAACCGTATCAAAGCGCTAAGAGTTCCGGGTGCTGACCTTGTTTTCTCTAAACGTGAGATGAAAAGTTTTGAAGATTATGTACGTAAATTTGGGGCTCATGGTCTTGGATACTTCCAGATGCAAGAGGACGGCTTAAAAGGTCCACTTTTGAAGTTCTTCACAGAGGAAGATATAGCTCTTTTGATCGAGAGAACTGAACTTGAAGTGGGTGACGTTGTATTCTTTGGTGCTGGAGATAAAAAAACAGTTCTTGATTATATGGGACGTTTTAGAATCTTCATCGCTGAGCATGAGAAAATGAATCTTGTCGATAAAGACAAATTTGAGTTCGTATGGGTTGTTGATTTTCCTATGTTTGAAGTGGAAGATGGTCGTGTCAAAGCACTTCACCATCCATTTACAATGCCGCGCGACACAGATAAAACAGATATTGAAGAGATAGAATCTATCGCTTATGACATTGTTTTAAACGGAACTGAACTTGGTGGTGGAAGTATTCGTATCCATAAACCTGAAGTTCAAGAAGAAGTATTTAAGCTTCTAGGCATCGGTGAAGAAGAAGCAAGAGAGAAGTTTGGTTTCCTACTCGATGCACTTAAATTTGGTGCTCCTCCACATGGTGGTTTTGCTATCGGTTTTGACAGACTTATGATGTTGATCTCTAAAAAATCAAGCATCCGTGATGTCATCGCATTTCCAAAAACACAAAAAGCTTCTTGTCTGCTTACTCAAGCGCCAAGTCCTGTAGATAATGACCAACTCAAAGACCTACACATCAGAATCCGTGAGCAAGTAAAAGCATAATGAGTCGTAAAAAACTATTCCTCATTATCGGAGCTCCTGGCTCTGGGAAAACTACAGATGCAGAGCTCATTGCAAAGCAAAACGATGAGATAACTCACTACTCTACTGGCGATATGCTCCGTGGAGAAGTTGCAAGTGGTAGTGAGCTAGGTTTAGAGATAAACAACTACATTTCCAAAGGTCTCATTGTTCCAATCAAAATAGCGATCACGACTATAGTAAACGCCATCAAAAATGCTCCGACAGATATCATCATCATAGACGGTTATCCAAGAAGTATAGAACAATTAAATGCTTTGGATGAATATTTGCAAAATGATATATCTTTAGAACTTTCTAGCGTCATAGAAGTACATGTAAGTGAAGAAACAGCACGTGACAGAGTCCTCGGTCGTAACCGCGGTGCTGATGACAACACGGAAGTTTTTTACAACCGTATGAAAGTCTACACAGAGCCATTGGCTGAGATACAAACCTTTTATAATGCTAAAAATCTCTTACATGTAATAAGTGGCGAAGGAAATATCGAAGAGATAGTTTCTGAGATGGGAAGTTTTATATTTTCAAAAATCTAATTTAACATCCAGAATTTTTTTGGATATTATTTTAAAAGCAATAGCTAGTAATAACTAACTATATAATTGCCTAATATATTTCTTTTTTCTATAACTTTTACTGAGTCCCATTCATTATTAAAAATATCATGATCCCTCTAACCCCATAAACACTTGCAATCTCATTGATTGTTTTTTCACCCTCTAAAACTTCCAAAACCAATTTGGCTTTAAACTCAGCACTGTATATTTTTCGTTTGATGCTCATTTTTTAATCCCTCTATCTTCATGTTTTATTCTAGCGTTTTGGAATTAAAAAATAGATTTTACTGGTTTGATTTTAGGGGTTCATTATAACTTTTTTAGTTTCACGATTTGATACTTTTACTTTTTGCATTAAAATACCTCCATCTTTTTCATTACCGGACTTCCATTGAACTGATGTAGTGATGAAATATTCACCGTCTCCTACATTCTCATAGGTAAAATGACCTTGGCTGTCGCATACTCTTTTTACAACATATTGTTCATATTTATCAGGAGTTTGGGTAAACTCGGGAATACCTCTAGAAAATGCTCTATAACCTTGCTCTGTGCTGGAATATATATGTTGCATTCGTTCAGAAGAATATGGTGTTACGGGAATCATTCCTACATCTAGGCCTTTACAAGTTACAATTTCACCACTATTTTTACGTAAATAAGCGCTGCCTTTTATAGTACTTTTTCCATGATTTTCATAAAGAAATTTTGTAAGAACTGGATTGAATTTATTTGATGGAGTAAGTGGTTGACGAGATGCACACCCAGTTAAAAATACACTCACGGCTAAGCCGATAAAAATATAACTTTTTTTCATAATTGTCCTTTATGATTTAAAACCCAACCAGACTTGGGCAGATTATCATTATCACGAACGCCAATTATAGCACCTTAACCATTTGTGTATCTACGGCGCAGGAACTATAGAAAATAAGTTTCAAAAATATTACTTTTGAAATACTCTTTATAAAATCCCGTACTATTAATTGTATTTTATGTATAATTAA
>JAVHRU010000106.1:0-7594 GCA_036171835.1 Sulfurimonadaceae bacterium
ATCGGCCGAGCCATTGCAGATATGCGAGTACAAACACAAAAGCCCTACTTATTTAGATAATAAGCTATAATTTTGGGATGAAAAAAGTAGCTATTATCGGAGCTGGTGCGGCAGGACTTACCGCATCTGTCATTCTCGCAAGAAACAATATCAGAGTCGACCTCTTTGAACAAAACACAAAAAATGGTAAAAAGATCCTAGTATCGGGCAACGGACATTGCAATATTACCAACAAGTTTGTAAATAAATCCAACTATATCTCCCAAAATCCCGACTTTGTAGAACCTACGCTCAAACGCTTTGGATACCACGAACTTGAACGTTTTATGAACTCCATCGGAATTCTCTTTTCGGCTAAAGAAGATGGAAGAACTTTTCCCCTTTCCTACGAAGCAAAAAGCGTTGTAACTGCCTACGAAGAGGCTTTATCGCTTTTAGATCTCACTATTTTTAATGACTGTAAAATTGAATCCGTCCATAAAGATAAGAATTTTACTCTTACATGTAAGGGAAAAAGTTATAAAGATTATGACGCGGTTATCGTTGCGACTGGACTTTTGGCCTATCCTCAGCTTGGCGGTAACGAAGATGGACTTCACTTTGCTTCTATTTTTGGACATTCTCTTGTACCAACCTACCCTTCACTTGTCGGATTGCATCTGGATTCATCTCACCATGAAGAGCTTTTTGGAGTGAAAATTGACGGTGAAGTCACTATCTCAGTCGATGGTTTTAAAGAAAAAACGATGCAAGGGGATCTGCTTTTTACTAAATACGGCATCTCAGGACTTGCCATCTTTGATATCTCGCAAATCGCTTCTTATGCACTAGTAAACTTTCAAAATGTCGAGATATCACTCAATCTTCTAAAAGATTTCAATCCTCAGTCTTTATCCACTCAGATCTTAAATCTTTGCAAAACACTCCCAGAAAATAAAATATCTACAGTTTTAGGCGCGATTTTGCCCGCGAAACTCGCTGTTGCTGTTTTAAGAGAAACACGCATAGACGCCAATACAAAAGCTTTACATGTAAACACAAAAATGGTAAAAACTCTTATCAATAAACTCCAAAACTGGAAGTTTAAAGTCACTAACACACATGGGTTTTCTCACGCTGAAGTGTGCGGCGGCGGAGTGAACACACTAGAGATAGATGAAAAAACATTTGAATCAAAAAAGACAAAAAGCCTTTACTTTATAGGTGAAGTTTTGGATGTTTTAGGCGAGCGTGGCGGCTACAATTTTCAGTTTGCTTTTGCGTCTGGGGTTTTATGTGCTGAGGCAATTACGAAAGATTTTTCATCAAAAAAATGATAGAATAAACAAAAAAGGAAAAATATGACACTCTTCATTATTCTCGGAGTTATTGCACTTGTAATTGTTCTTATGTACAACTCTTTAATAGGTAAGAAAAATCAGGTAGAAAATATCTTCGCTGGAGTGGACGCAGTTTTAAAAAAACGCTACGACCTCATTCCAAACCTTGTCGCTTCAGTTTCACAGTATATGGAGTTTGAAAAATCCACCTTGGAAAAAGTGACTCAGCTTCGTTCGGAGGCAAATAAGCCATATCTTAGCGAGAATGAGAAGATAAACCTTGACGCCAAAGTCAGTACTGCACTTGGCTCAATCATGGTGGCGGTAGAGAACTATCCTGAACTAAAATCAAATGAGAATGTCATGAATTTACAACATAATCTCTCAGAAATAGAAGCACAGATCTCAGCCGCACGTCGCGCTTACAATCAAGCGGTCACAGACTACAACAATGCAAGAGAGATGTTTCCGACTAACTTTATGGCATCTTTTATGGCTTTAGAGAAAAAAAATGTATTTGCCATTAACGAAGATGAGCGAAAGAATGTCGATGTCAAAGGGCTATTTCACTCTTAATATATGAAAACAATCAGTCAGCTTACAGATTTTTATTATAATACTCTCTATCCTCAGATTTTAGAGCTTGAACATGAGAGAAAAGCGCTAAAAGAGAGGATGATAAAGCTTGCTATTTTTATTGGCGCAATAGCATTTATGCTCTTTTATTTTTTAACTGATAAGTTGCATCGCATAGACAGTTTTGTTCTAGTTTTATTTACCGTTTCACTGCTTGGAATCGGCTCTTTTATTTATAAATTTATGACAAAAGATTATGCCTCATCTTTTAAATTCCAAATCATCGAACCACTTATCAAAGAGATTGATAAAAATCTTCGTTACAATCCAACTTATAAAATCGACCAACAAAGCTTTATTAACTCTGAAATTTTTAAAGAGAAGATCAACCGTTACAACGGAAATGACTATGTCTCAGGCAGCATAGACGGCGTGCAGATAAGCTTTTCTGATCTCCATGTAGAAAAAGAAGAGAAGGATTCTAAAGGCAGATCAAATTACCACACAATCTTTCAGGGACTTTTTATTATCACTTCGTTTAACAAGTATTTTTCAAACTCTACTATAATTCTGCCCGATAGTGCTCAGACCATATTTGGTTCACTCGTAGGCGGTTGGTTGCAGTCAAACAATATTACGAGACAGCAGCTTGTAAAGATGGATGATCCGGAGTTTGAAAAAGAGTTTGTTGTATATGCAACTGATCAAATAGAAGCAAGATATATTCTTTCGCATTCTATGATGCAAAGAATTTTGGAACTCAAAAAGAAAACAGCAAAGCCCATCTATCTCTCTTTTAAAGATGGACAGATGAATCTAGCAGTTTCGTATAATAAAGATCTTTTTGAACCCTCTATTTTTAGCTCACTTTTAGAGTATAAAGTAGCAATGGAATATATCAAAACACTCCAGTTGACACTCTCTCTTGTCACAGAGTTAAAATTAAATGAAAAATTATGGAGTAAACGTTGACAAACGATAATATTTTTATCCTTAGCATCAAAGATTTCTTTTCCCTGAAAATGTTGAAGTTCTCTATTGCTCCTTTTTTCATGGTTCTAATACTTGTTTACACTATTGTCTTTTACTTTGCGCATTTAACCGTCAAAGATCTACGCCATGCATCTTTTCATGTACATCAATCTCAATCAACTATTGTTGATGGATTAGAAACTATAGATACAACAGGAATTGATTTTCAAGGCTCTTCAGCTTTGACCTTTCTTATGAGCCATGCACTTACATCTTGGATCGTTGCCTTTTTGATTTACACTATAGGCAGTATGCTTGCACTTATTCTTACTATTTTTATATCACTTATTGTAATCACCTTTTTAACCCCTTTTATTCTCAAAAATATACATCAGCAACATTATTCTGATATAGAGATGAAGGGTTATGACAACTTCTTTTGGTCAATCATAAAAATATTCAGATGGTTTGTTATTATGGTTACTATGTTTTTTCTTTTTATCCCTTTTTACTTTGTTCCGATATTAAATGTGATTATGTTCAATCTTCCGATGTACTACTTTTTTCACAAAATATTAACTTATGATGTAGCATCCAATATAAGTACGAAAAATGAGTATAAAAAGATTATGTTTTTTGCAGGCACTGAGATAAGAATCAAAACATTTTTTCTCTATCTTGTTTCACTGATCCCTTTTGCGGTTCTTTTTACTGGAGTCTACTATATTATCTTTATGGGACACACTTATTTTAGAGAGATAAAAGAGCTACGAACAAATGAAGGACATTTTCTTTAAGATTTACGTTTCATAAGATAATGCATACTTCGTAACGATAAAATGGTAGCAAATAGAATAAAAAAAGCTGGGGCGATAGCCACACCGCTAAGTTTTGCAACACTTGCCATCAGTGCAGGTGTTGTCCCACCCACAACTCCAGCAGCACTTCCAAGTATTATTGCCGTAAAAGAAGCTCGATATCTACGCTCTGGCAAGGCATTGACCGCACTTGCAAATATAGGTGCCTGAAATGCGCATAAGAGAATAGTCATGAGTGTCACTGCCACTATTTGTATGACAATATCCTCATTTTGCAACATTAAAAATATTGGCACAATCAATACAAGAGTCGCTATCGCACTAATTTTCATCACTTTAAATGAACCAAATTTATCTGCAATATATGCCATCATAGGTATGGATATCACACCTAAAGCTATAGAATAGGTATTGAGCATTGAAGCGGTGGCTTTTTGTACATGAGTATAATCACTCAACCAAGTAGGTAAATAGATAAACAATGTATAGTAAAACATCCAAATAGCACTAGCAATGATAAAGAAGTGCCAAACCTCAAAACGATGACTTTTAAAAATCTCTACTAATGGAATTTTGTCGCTTTGCTCGATTTTATAATGATCTTCCAATCCATTTCGAAGTAAAATTCCGATTCCAGCCAATACAATACTTGCTAAAAATGGGACTTGCATACTCGCCACCAATAGAAAAGCCCTGAATAAGTCTTAGTATGACAAGGAGTATAGGAGCGAGTATTCTTATTTGTGCATATGTCGGCAAAAACCTATCAAAAATGTTGGTAATGACATCAATATCAGTGAGCCAAAGAGCGCATGTTTACGACTGATCTTATCACCAATATGCCCAAAGAACATAGCGCCAATCGGACGCGCTATCATGCCAGCAGCAAAGGCTCCAAAGGAACCAAGAATAGAGAGAAAATGGCTTGATGAAGGGAAAAAAAGAGAACCTATAGCCGAAGCTAAAAAACCGACTAATGCAAAATCATAATACTCTATCACATTGCCGATAATCCCTGCCAAGATCAATCTTATCTTTGTACTTTTATTTATTTCTCACTCCTCATGCATTGTAAGCAATCTTCACTCCGTTTATAAAAGGCATCAAGGATATCTTCTTGAGCTTGAATTATAAAACACACTTCATTTGCAAAAATTTTTTCTACAATAGTGATCCCTTGTTGAAGACACTCATATTCAACTCTTCCAATATCACTATACGAAAAACAGATCTTTTGAACCTTCTCTTTTTTATATAAAAATAGTTCTGCACTCTTAACCACAAGATTGACAGCATCGCTGTATGCACGCACT
Source organism: Sulfurimonadaceae bacterium (assembly GCA_036171835.1). Taxonomy (GTDB): domain Bacteria; phylum Campylobacterota; class Campylobacteria; order Campylobacterales; family Sulfurimonadaceae; genus Hydrocurvibacter. The sequence goes on from JAVHRU010000106.1 coordinate 4,999, forward strand.
AATCCGCCAGTACCTAATTTTGTCCCGCCAAAGTAGCGTACGACTATCACCGCCGTATTGATAAGCTCATTCCCTTGTAATACACAGAGTGTCGGTTTGCCTGATGTTCCTTTAGGTTCTCCATCATCACTTGAATTTTCTACGATTTGATCGAACTCATTGAAATACCTGTATGAAGTAACAAAATGGCGTGCTTTTGGATGCTCATTCTTAAGAGTTTCGAGAGTATTTGTATATAAATTGTAAGGAATAAGATGTGCTATAAATTTTGATTGTTTCTCTTCGTAAGTCGCGCTGAAATGGGAGGTTATATAATACATTTGAAAGTTTACATGTAGAGGTTTTTACATGTAAGTAAATGCTTACATGTAAAGTTTTTTATGAGAAATTTGTGAAGATATTTTGAACATCTTCATCATCTTCGAGTCTATCGATGATCTTATTGATATGTTCCATCTGCTCATCATTTAGCTTGATCGGCGTGTTGGCAACGCGCTCTAAAACAGCCTTTTTGATTTCAATGCCAAGCTTATCAAAAGCAGTTTGCAGAGTTCCAAAACTTGTATAGTCTCCTGTTACTAGAACAAGACCCTCTTCCTCTTCTATCTCTTCAAGACCTGCGTCGATGAGCTCAAGCTCTAACTCTTCAAGGTCCATACTGTCTGTTTTGTCAAACTCAAAAATCGCTTTACGGGAGAACATAAACTCTAACGATCCGTTTACTAAAACTTCTCCGCCATTTTTGTTGACAGTCGATTTTACATTGGCAACCGTACGCGTATTGTTATCTGTCGCACACTCTATGAAAAGTTGTACACCATAAGGCACTTTAGCTTCAAAATTCACCTCAGCCATAGAAGCTGTATCTTTTGCAGTTGCTCTTTTGATTGCTGCGTCGATATTATCTTTTGGCATGTTTTCAGCTTTTGCATTGAGTATCGCAGTACGAAGTCTCGGGTTCATATCCGGATCCCCACCGCCCTCTTTTGCCGCCATAGTAATAATTTTTCCAAGCTTTGGAAACACTTTAGACATATTTCCCCAGCGTTTCATCTTAGCTGCTTTTCTATATTCAAAAGCTCTACCCATAGTTATTTCCTAGTAAAATATTTTGCGTGATTATAGCAAATTCTGTTTTAAGAGGTTGTTAAAGGAGAAAAACCATACACTTTTATTCAATATCAAGCTGTGATTCATCAAAGTCAATATAGCGATATACCATCAATACTATTACACTTTTTGGAACTTTTTTATAAATAATTTTCATACCATCAAGTGTGATTTCTCTAATTGAGTCATCATCAAATACGGTGTTTATCTTACCGATATTTGGAAATTGAAGCATATCAACGATACGTTTAATTAATTTAGAGATGTATCGTTTTGCGGCAGTTGGATTGTCTTTAGCAATATAATTTTGATTGTTGAATAAAAAATCTTTGGCATCTTTAGAAAAGTTGACGATCATTGTAGCTGGGATAAAAGTTGTTCAGATGTGTAAACTTCACCTTGCTCGACTTGCTGTAAACCTTTTAAAATCCCTTTTTTTTCAAACTGATAAAGTGTGTCATCAATTATTTCTACTTTTTCACCCTTTTCAGTTAGCGAGTTTAAAAATGCTAAAACTTTGAGAGAAACGCTCTCTGACATATTTACATGCAAAGTCATTGTCAATCCTTTGTAAAATTTTACCATAATGATAATATAAATCTTTTTTAAAATATCACTAAAAAACCGACATTATGTAGCAGTCTCACCAGAAAAAGTTCTGTAAGCACCTACATTAGGGCATTTTAAGCCCTATTGAATTGAATGTATTTTTTGTAAAACGAAGAAAATATACAGAAGAAAAAGCCAAAGAAATTGACTTTCATAGAGAGTATTTATCAATTATTGATTCAAGGTCGTCTTTAGTATCTACAAGTCTTTGATATTCTTCATAGATTGTATTTTGTAGTTCAATTATACCACCCCAATATGTCAAGACAACTATTTTAAAAATTTAATTCCCTGAATATCTGTTACCCTATGCTACACGTTCCTTAGATTTAGTGTAGTTTTCATCATTTATTTTTAAACTCTCATAGTAAACATTCATAGGCTTTTTATTCAAGCAAATCTCCAGTTTTCAACACCAAAAGTTACTTTGCAAATTAACCAAAAATTGATTTTTCAGGGCTGACTAAATATAGAGGGCTTTTTACACTGTCTAATTGTGGTAAAATTGCCCCTTTTATTTACAAAGGCAAAGAGATGAAAGCCAAAAATTTAGCAAATATTTTTTATCAATGGGAAGAGGATGTTTTAGTTCTCAATATTTTAGGAACGCCTAGCGCAAAGCGTGATGCCATCGGAAAAGTCAAAGGTAATCAACTCAAAGTTAGTGTCACGCATGCGCCTGTAGCAGGAAAAGCAACCGATCATATGGTTCGTTTTTTAGCCAAAGAGTTTGGCATTGGTGCTGGCGATATTGAAGTTGTTTACGGAAGAATGAATGTCAATAAACAGCTAAGGCTCAAAAATCCAAAACAACTTCCGCCACCCATAGAGCATTAAGCCCTGACGCTTCAAAAAAACTATAGAAGCCTATAAAGAG
>JAVHRU010000107.1:0-7523 GCA_036171835.1 Sulfurimonadaceae bacterium
GTTTTAAACATACTGCTTTATTTTCTTTACTTTTTTTTAACAACTAAAAAGCTATAATCGCACAATTACTATAACAACAACTTTTACTCTACATAAGGATAGCCGTATGAAAATTCGTAAACGCGCCCTCACGTTTGAAGATGTACTCCTCGTACCACAATACTCAGAAGTTTTACCAAAAGAGGTAAATCTAGAGACGAAACTTACAAAAAATATTACGTTAAATATCCCTATAGTTTCTGCGGCGATGGATACTGTGACTGAATATCGCGCAGCTATCGCTATGGCTAGACTTGGCGGAATCGGAATCATTCATAAAAATATGGATATTGAAACACAATGCAAACAGGTTAAAAAAGTAAAAAAATCTGAGAGTGGAATCATTATAGACCCGATTGTTGTACATCCGGATGCTACATTAGGTGATGCAGATGCGCTTATGAAAGAGTATAAAATTTCGGGTGTTCCAGTTGTTGATGGCCACAATAAACTTCTTGGAATATTGACAAATCGTGATATGCGTTTTGAAAAAGATATGCGTAAAACTGCAGAAGAAACTATGACAAGAATGCCTTTGATCACTGCAAAAAAAGGGATATCTTTGGATGAGGCTGCAGATATTATGCATAAAAACAAGATTGAAAAATTGCCTATTATCGATGAAGATGGATATCTTAAAGGTCTTGTAACGATCAAAGATATTAGAAAACGTATCGAATATCCAAATGCAAATAAAGATGATTTTGGCAGACTTCGTGTTGGTGCGGCTATCGGTGTTGGTCAGTATGATCGTGCAAAAGCTCTTGTGGATGCTGGCTGTGATGTTTTAGTTCTTGACTCTGCTCATGGGCACTCAAAAGGTATTATCGACACGGTTAAAAAGATCAAAGAGACACTTGCTGTTGATATAATTGCTGGAAACATCGCAACTGCAGAAGCGGCAGAAGCACTTATCCTCGCTGGAGCTGATGGTGTAAAAGTCGGTATCGGACCAGGATCTATCTGTACAACTCGTATCGTTGCAGGTGTTGGTGTTCCGCAAATATCTGCAATTGATGAGTGCGCAGAGATGGCAAAAAAATATGGCGTACCTGTTATTGCCGATGGCGGTATCAAATACTCTGGCGATATTGCAAAAGCGCTTGCTGTAGGTGCGAGCTGTATTATGGCTGGCTCACTTCTTGCAGGAACGGAAGAGTCTCCAGGTGAGACTATCATGTTTCAAGGACGTCAATACAAATCATACCGCGGTATGGGAAGTATTGGTGCTATGCAACAAGGCTCGACTGATAGATATTTTCAAGAGGGAACAGCGGCTGATAAACTTGTACCTGAGGGAATCGAAGGACGTGTACCATTTCGTGGAAGTATTGCTGGTATCGTTCATCAAATGATGGGTGGACTTCGCTCATCAATGGGATACTGTGGAAGTAGCAGTATAGAAGATTTTTGGGAAAAAGCTGAGTTTGTGGAGATCACAGCAGCAGGACTCAAAGAGAGCCACGTTCACGATGTTATCATAACTCAAGAAGCTCCAAACTACCATATCTAATGACTCAATCTCCCTTACATGTAAGGCACGCCGGATTTGGCGTGCGTCTTGTAGCTTCACTTTTAGACACTCTTGTTTTAGCACTTCCTGTAGGCGTTGTCATCTATTTTTTAAGTGATGGAGCTTGGCTTGATTTTGCACAATATCAACAAAATATTGCCTACGCACTAGCTGGAAATGCAAGTGCGGCACTTGCCCATCAACCAACTACCTCTTTTCGTTGGGAACTGCTTTTTGAAATATCTGTTTTAATTGTGACTATCCTATTTTGGAAAAAGTGGCGCGGAGCTACACCCGGAAAAAAGATAGTCAAAATTAAGATCGTCGATGCCATTACATGTAAAGATATAACAAACAGGCAGGCGATTACTCGTTCGCTTGGGTATATTATTTCAATAATTCCATTTTTACTTGGGTTTTTGATAGTAGCATTTAGAAAAGATAAAAGAGCATTTCATGATCTCTTAGCTGACACAGTCGTTATATATGACGAAGATGAAGGAAACATATGAAAAGAGTAGTAATAAAAGTAGGAAGCGGCGTATTGACTGAATCAAACAATATAGCCAAAGAAAGAATGTTAAAGTTAGTAGAGCTTATTTCAGAGGTCAGAAAAAAGTATGATGTTATTTTAGTGACATCAGGTGCTGTTGCTGCGGGATATACTGCTTTAAAATTAGATAGAAAAAAACAGATAAGTAAAAAGGTGTTGGCAGCTGTAGGACAGCCTTTGATTATGAGCAGTTATAAAAATAAATTTGATATCTTTGAGATCGAGATATCTCAAATACTTTTAACGGAGGATGATTTTGACTCAAGAAAAAGAACAGAGATTTTCAGGCAGATAATTGATACAACTCTAGATAATCATATTTTACCTATCATAAATGAAAACGATATATCGACAACTCCAGATCAGGTTTTTGGGGATAATGACCAACTTTCGGCTCATGTGGCGCACTATGCTAATGCTGATATTCTTGTAATCTTAAGTGATATTGATGGCTATTATGATTCCAATCCTCACGAAAACAGTGAGGCAAAGCTTTTAAAAGTTGTTAGTAGTATCGAACAAAGTGCGTTAGAAGCAAGTCATACGCCAAATAATGAGTTTGCAACAGGTGGAATTGTTACGAAACTAAAGGCGGCTAAATATCTTCTAGATCACAATGAGGAGATGTTTTTATGTAGCGGATATGATCTTGCTGCTGTAAAAGATTTTTTAATCGATGGTGTTCACAATAAGGGCACATTATTTAGCATGAAAAGCAAATAAAAAAAAGATTTTGAAAAGAGATATATAGTTTCCGTATTTTTTTCTTTTTTGTAAAGAACTTTTGTGTATTATATAGAAATTAATTTTTTGTAAGGCATGTGTATGAATAAGAAGATAAAAAAAGTACTTATAGCAAATAGAGGCGAGATTGCTTTAAGGATTATCAGAGCTTGTAAAGAGTTGGATGTTACTAGTGTGGCAATATTTTCAGAAGTCGATGTTGATGGTATCTGGGTAAGAAAAGCGGATGAGTGCTATCCACTTATGGGAGATCCTATCCGTGCATATTTAGACTATGATAAGATCATTTCTTTAGCAAAAAAAGCGGGCTGTGATGCAATCCATCCTGGATATGGCTTTTTATCTGAAAGTGCTGAATTTGCACAAGCTTGTGTAGACAACGGTATTATTTTTATTGGACCAAAACCTGAACATATTGCACTTTTTGGTGATAAAATGGCTTCAAAAGTAGCTATGAAAGCCGTTGGTGTTCCTGTACTTGAAGGCACTGATGAACCAGTGGCAGACATTCAAGAGGGAGAGAAAATCTCAAAAGAGATTGGTTTTCCTGTTATCATCAAAGCGGCATTTGGCGGCGGCGGAAGAGGGATGAGAATCGTTCGCGAAGAGAAAGATTTTAAAGAACTTTATGAATCTGCAGTAAATGAATCAAAAAAATATTTCGGTAGAGATGAGATGTTTATTGAGAAATATGTTGAAAATCCAAGACATATTGAAGTTCAGATCATCGCTGATAAATATGGAAACGTTCTTCATTTAGGTGAAAGAGATTGTTCTATCCAAAGACGTCACCAAAAAGTGATTGAAATAGCTCCATCTCCATTACTCAATAATGATACAAGAAAAGAGATCTTTAGAATCGCGACAAAAGCGATGTTCAAACTTGGATATGAGAGCGTTGGAACTATTGAATTCCTAGTTGATGCAGCGGACAATATCTATTTTATCGAGATGAATACAAGAGTTCAAGTTGAGCATCCTGTAACGGAAGTGATTACAGGTGTGGATATCATCCAAAGAATGATCGAGATCGCTGAGGGTGATAAACTGATCTTCTTACAAGAGGAGATCAACTTTAGAGGATATGCGATCGAATTTAGGATCAATGCAGAAAATCCAAAACTAAAATTCATGCCATCATCTGGAACGATCACAAACTATATGACTCCTGGTGGTCCAGGTGTTAGACTTGATACGAGTATGTATGCAGGTTACAAAATTCCGGCTAATTATGACTCTATGATTGGTAAGCTTATTGTTTGGGCACTTGACTGGGAAGGTGCTGTTAAAAAAGCTAGACGTGCACTTGATGAATTTTATGTGGAAGGTGTACCGACAAATATTCCTCTACACAGACAAATCGTTAGGGATTTAGATTTCATCGCAGGAAGATTTAATACAAGTTATTTGGATTATAAGCTTGAAAAATTCAATCTTGATGCTATTAATAACATGGAAGAAGAAGAGCAAAAAATGGCTCATATCACTAAACTTGTTGAAACGATTAAAGCAAATAACATCAGCGTAAGACATTAAAACTATCCCTTTTTGGGATAGCAATTTCTTGTAATTGAAATACTCAAAACTTCATTTTTTAAACTCACTTTTTATCTTTTTCATCACCTCTTATTTTTTCATCTTTTTTAGATTTGTCCTTAAGTGATTTTAGATAAAATAATAAAAATTTATAAATTAAAAGGTATTCTCTATGAAACAACAAACACAAGCCTTACATGTAGGCTATGATAAAGACTCCGAGCGCACAATGGCGGTGCCGATTTACCAAACTACTGCATACGAATTTCGTGATTCTGAACATGCGGCCAACCTTTTTGCTCTTAAAGAACTGGGAAATATCTATACACGTTTGAATAATCCTACAACTGATGTCTTTGAAAAACGTTTTGCAGCATTAGAAGGCGGCGAAGCGGCTCTCGCAACTTCAAGTGGAATGAGTGCAATTTTTTATGCCATAGCAAACTGTGCTGAGGCTGGAGACAACATCGTTTGTGCTGCTCAACTTTACGGCGGAACATTAACACAAACTGCTTATACGTTGAAGCGTTTTGGCATTGAAGCGAGATTTTTTAATGTCCATAATCCAGATGAGATACACAAACTTGTAGATGAAAAAACAAAAGTAATTTTCTTTGAAACATTGACAAATCCAAGTATCGATGTGGCAGATATCTCAGCTATCACAAAGATAGCAGATCAGTACAATATTATGAGTGTCGCCGATAATACGGTCGCAACGCCGATTTTGTGTCGTCCGTTTGAATATGGGGTTGATATCGTCGTTCACAGTGCGAGTAAATACACGACAGGTCAAGGTCTCGCAATAGGCGGGATTTTAGTGGAAAGAAAAGGGCTTTTAGAGAAGATAAAAGCAAATCCAAGATATGCACATTTTAATGAACCGGATCATTCTTATCATGGTCTTGTGTATGTTGATGTTCCTCTTCCTATCTTTACTCTTCGTGCACGTTTGAGTTTGCTTCGTGATCTTGGTGCTGTAGTTTCTCCATTTAATTCTTGGTTGTTTATTCAAGGAATCGAGCACCTTTCACTTCGCATGCGTGAACATTCGAAAAATGCTCTTGCTCTTGCTGAATATTTAGAGTCGCATCCAAAAGTGAAAAAAGTAAACTATCCGGGATTAAAAAGCAACTCAAACTATGCAAATGCGATGAAGTATTTTGATAAGGGTGAATGTAGCGGACTTCTCAGTTTTGAACTAGAGAATTTTGATATGGCTGTAAAAGTAGTAGATGCTACAAAACTTTATTCTTTAGTCGTCAACATCGGCGACTCAAAATCTATCATTACGCATCCAGCTTCTACGACGCATCAACAACTGAGCCCAACAGAGCTCGATGCTTGTGGCGTTCCTGCTGGACTTGTCCGTATTAGCTGTGGACTTGAAGATATTAGTGACTTGATTGAAGATATAAAACAGGCGTTAGACGTATAAAAAATTCTATCAAGAAGGGTTTGTAAACATTAAAATCAGTATAGATTATAATGTATTACATTCTCAGCTTTTCCAAAGTGATATCCTTGTAAAAGATCTACTCCCGCCTGGGTGACAATATCTGCAATTTCTTTTGAACTTACATACTCAGCGACTGTCTTAATATTTGCCATTTTTGCATAAGCTACAATGAGAGATAAAATCATCTTTGCATTATCATCTGTTTCTACATTATTTATTATGGAACCGTCTATTTTGATAAAATCTGCATCGAATTTTAAAAGATGAGAAAAATTCGAATATCCTGATCCAAAATCATCTATAGCTATCAGTGCGCCATATCCTTTAGCCATTTTGATAAAGTTATTTAATACTACATAATCTTCTATCTCTTCTGATTCTAGTATTTCAAAGGTAATTTTTGGTCCAGTATGCATTTTCAATCTCGTTTCTATATAGTTCAAAAGTTCAGTAGAATGAATGTTTTCGTATGTAAGATTGATAGAAACTTCTACATCTGCTTGCGTGGAAATAGCAAAAGATTTTTGAAGAATTTGTTTGGTAAAACTGTTAAAGAAACTACTTTTTCTGGCAATATCTAAAAAATCTTTTGTTTCAAGAATATTTCCTGTATTGTCAATCACTCTGGCTAATGCTTCATATTTCATAGTTATATGTGAATGTGCATCTACGATGGGTTGCAGAAATGGTTCAATACGTCCATCCTCAAGAGCTTCTTTAAATGTTGCAAGTTGTTTTATATTTTTAATGTGTAGCTCTTTAGCATCGATGATCTTATCATAGACATAAAAGCCTTTATGTCTCTTTTTAGCCTCTTTAAGTGCTAAAGATGTCTGGCTTAACAACTCCTCTGCGCCATATGCTACACCAATAGTAAAGTTTATAACTATATCATTTACAATGAAATTATCTTCGGATAAAAAAGTGAATTCAATTAATGATTTGTACTTATCAAAGAGATTCTCGTCTTCAACTAAAATGAGATATTGATCCACGGGCAATTTATACAAAGTCACATTATCGTTAGCGATGTACTCTTTAAGCAATAAAGATATTTTATACAATATCTCATCACCGGTCTCTTCACCATAAAGTTCGTTGAGAAGAGACATATCTTTTATATCAAGAATGATAGACATCAATTGAGAAGAATTTGAATTTAATTTTTCAAGGAGTTTTTGTCTGTTTGGAAGGTGTGTTGTCTGGTCTGTAGAATAAAATGCTAAAAGTTTTTTATTTTTAATCACTTCTGTAATATCTTGTCGGATGGATATATATTCTATAATTTTTCCATCTTCATTTTTGATCGGGTATATTGTAGAATTAACGTAATAACTAGTCCCATCTTTTTTTCTATTTTTTACGACACCTTGCCAGACATTTCCACTTGATATAGTTTTCCACATTGTTTCAAAAACTTTTGCAGGCATATCAGGATGTCGTAGGATTGAATGATTCTTGCCCAACAACTCACTTTCATCATAACCTGTAATATCGCAAAAAAGTTTATTAACATAGGTTATAAGACCACCAACATCCGCTTTAGAAAATATACTGCTGGTATCTACCGCATTTTTATACTGATGAAGTAGCGAATCGTTGTCCATTTTGCTATCCTGCTAGATATGAATTACTCTGATTATATCATAAGTTCATTTTCCTTATGAGTAATATGTAAA
>JAVHRU010000108.1:0-4578 GCA_036171835.1 Sulfurimonadaceae bacterium
ATTAGAGGAAGTTTCAATGATTAAAGCGATTTTAGCATTTATAGTTCGATCACTGTTTCGGGTAAAAGTAGTAGGTGAGTTTAAACAAGAGGAAGAACGCACAGTTATTATCGTAAACCATCAATCATTTCTTGATGGTTTACTAGTTGGATTAGTACTTCCTATCGCTCCTGTATTTGTCATTAATGCAGATATTGCAAAGCATCTTTGGGTTCGTATGTTTTTGTCATTTAGTGATTATCTTGTTATTGATCCTACAAAACCGATGGCCATTAAATCAATCATACGACTTGTTGAGAGCGGTCGTCCTATTGTCATTTTTCCGGAGGGAAGGATTACTACGACAGGAAGTTTGATGAAGATATATGAAGGTTCAGCTTTTGTTGCTGTGAAGGCCGAGGCTTCTGTTATTCCAGTAATTATTCAAGGAGCAAACTTTAGTCATCTTTCACATATGCCCTTAGGGCATCCAAAATACTGGTTTCCCCAAATTACACTTAGCTATTATCCTGCAACGCATATTCGGACCTCAAAAGATGTTACGTCACGACAACGTCGTACACAATCAGGTGAAGCGATGCGTATACTGATGCAACAATGCATTTATGAATCGCGTAAAACGAATGATCTTTTTGGAAGCTTTTTGGATGCACTATCATTATATGGCGCATCTCGTAAGATTGTTGAGGATATAAAACAGATCGAATATACCTATAATCAACTTTTGAGAATCTCTTTAGGATTAGGAAGGCTTATTGCGCGTCATAGCCATGAAGATGAAGATGTTGGTGTGCTGATGCCTACAGCCGTTGCTACTTTGGCTTTGATCTTAGGACTGAGTAGAGAAAAACGGATTCCTGCCATGCTTAATTTTACTGCGGGTGTAGACGGCTTACAAAATGCACTTATCGGTGCTAAGATCAAGACTATTATTACCTCTCAAGCCTTTGTCGATCAGGCAAAACTCGCTCCTAAGCTTGAAGCGCTTCAAAATGTCAAAATTATCTATCTTGAAGAGCTCAAAAATGAGTTGAAGCTATGGGATAAACTCACTATTTTCTTTCACTCTTTACCCTTTATTCGTACGCAATATCGCCATCAAGATCCAAAATCCCCTGCGGTTATTTTATTTACCTCAGGCACCGAAGGAAAGCCAAAAGGCGTCGTGCTTTCACATGAAGCTCTTTTGGCAAATATTTTTCAGATCCGATCCATCGTTGATTTTTCGACAGATGATAAGATGCTTAATGCTCTGCCGATTTTTCACTCTTTTGGACTCACAGCAGGTTCACTACTGCCGATACTTAGCGGAATGAAACTATTTATGTATCCCTCACCTCTGCATTATCGTGTGATCCCAGAAATCGCCTATGATCGCTCATGTACAGTTCTGCTTGGAACAAGTACATTCTTGTCCAATTACGCCAAAAAAGCCAATCCATATGATTTTTACCGTTTGCGTTATGTGATCGCTGGAGCGGAAAAACTTTCTGATTCTGTGCGAGAGTTATGGTTCGATAAATTCGGGCTTCGAATCTTTGAGGGATATGGTGCCACCGAGACGGCTCCTGTTATTGCAGTCAATACGCCGATGGCATATCGCCGTGGAACCGTCGGTCAGCTACTGCCTGGAATTGAGTATAAACTCATTAGTGTTGCCGGGATTGAAGAGGGTGGAGTCTTACATGTAAGGGGAGCAAACGTTATGAGTGGATATTATCGCTCAGAACACCCTGGAGAGTTGGAGCCTCCCGTATCAAATGCAGGAGAGGGTTGGTATGATACAGGAGATATTGTTACGATTGATGATGAAGGGTTTGTTCGCATTGTCGGACGTGTAAAACGATTTGCAAAAGTAGCCGGTGAGATGATCTCTCTTGAATCAGTAGAAAAACTGGCATTAAGTGCATCTCCTGCATTTTCTCATGCCGCGTCTTCTCAAAGTGACCAGTTGCGTGGAGAAGCGATTGTCTTATTTACGACAGATCCATCATTGGCTCGCGACACTCTTACACAGAGTGCTAGATCTCAAGGATATCCAGAAATCGCAGTTCCTCGTAAGATCGTTTATATCGATGCAATTCCATTACTTGGAACCGGAAAAACTGATTATGTAACCCTTAAAACTATGGCAAGTGAAGCTTGATGAGTAACCCATTTTCTCTACTGAAAACTTCAAGATTCGCTCCTCTGTTTGTAGTCCAGTTTTTAGCGGCATTGAATGATAATCTTTTAAAAAATACTCTTGCGATTATCCTTACATTTAAAGCTGCTGAATGGACATCGATTCCTGCGGGTTTATTGGCTCCATTGGTCGGTGCTATTTTTATTGCTCCATTTTTTTTCTGGTCAGGATTAGCAGGAGTCTTAGCCGATAAATATGACAAAGCAACTCTTACACGCTATGTCAAATTGTTTGAGCTAGTCTTGATGCTTATTGCAACCATAGGGTTTGTATCGCACTCATTTAGTTTACTTCTAGGCGTCATCTTTGGAATGGGACTACACTCGACACTTTTTGGTCCGATTAAGTATGCTATTTTGCCGCAGCATTTACATGAGGAAGAGTTGATAAACGGTAATGCATTGATCGAATCGGCAACATTTGCATCGATCTTGCTTGGAACTATTATCGGAGGAATACTCTCAGGATACGAAAAGGGCGGAGAGATCGCGGGAATGGCAGGCATGGTCATCGCTTTGATCGGTTATATTACAAGTCGGCAAATTCCTAGTGCTCCTTCTCTGCAGCCTGAATTAGCGCTTTCATATAATTTTTTAGCTCAGACCTTTCAATCGATTGTCTTAGCACGACGAAATCAGATTGTATTTCTCTCTATTTTGGCGATCTCTTGGTTTTGGTTATACGGGGCATTATTGCTCTCACAATTTCCTGCGTTGGTTAAAATAATCTTGATGGGCAGTGAGGCCACTGTGACCTTGATACTAAGTATTTTTACTGTGGGTATAGCAGTCGGATCGATTTTGTGTGAACAGCTGAGCCATCATAAAGTCCGTCCCACTTTGATTTTGATCGGTGCGGTTGGTATGTCACTGTTTGGTATCGATTTTGCATTTGGTGTACAACATTTTCACGCAGTTGGTCCTTTAAACTCCAATCCCTCTTTTTGGCATATCTTAGCTGATCTGGTTTTAATCGGAATTTTTGGAGGATTGTATAATATACCGCTTTATACATTGATGCAAAATCGAAGCGACGTACAAAGCCGCTCACGCATTATTGCCGCGAACAATATTTTAAACGCGCTCTTTATGGTCGTTGGTGCCGTAGGAATAATGATTTTATTAAGTTATGGGTGGAGTATTTCTGAGGTTTTGCTTGGTGTTGCCGTCTGTAGCTTAGTAGTCACAGTTAGAATTTCAATCATGATCAGAACAATATATTCAGAGCTATCAGATATAAATTCAGACATATAATTCAAAATAGAAACGACAATTTCCATAGAAACTGTCGTTTTGTAAATATGCAGCATTTAACTTGCAGGTGTATCTACTGCCGTATAAAAACTATCTTGTAAAGTTTTCTTTTTCGCCGCAGTTGGATGTGCCAGGGCAGATTCATCTTCCCGTACCAGTTTCTCGAGTATTAGCGCGGATAGCTTCTTTCGCGAGTTCTTTAAATGTATCATTGGAAAGCACGATATCGATTCGGATCTTTTTATCAAGATCTGTTTCACCGCTTTCATTGATAAATCCTAATCCCCCTTTTCCTATAACATTGCTAATAGTAATACCCTCAATTTCTTTCTCTCTGAGATCTGTTAAAACATCATTGAAACAACTGCTGTTAAAGATGGCTGTTAATAAGTACATGTAAGTCCTTTTTTTGTTTAATTACCAACGAATATGCAATTTATATTCTAGAAATAGTTGAAAAAGACATTTTTGTAGCTCTACAAGTAATATAACAAAAATGTAGCTCTTTTTTACACAAAAGTTCTCTTATGTTTTATCCTGACAAGCAAGGGTCAAGAATAGTAATTGCATTAGCTTTGATAAAGATTTATCTTAAGGAAAATACAATGGCAAGAAGTGATTTAATTGGCGGAGCTTTATGGGAAGAGTACTCAACTGAAGTTCAACGCCGTATGAACAATCCGATAAATATGGGTGAGATAACAGAGGCTGAAGCTGGTGAAAATCAACTTATCATTGCTGATTTTGGAGCTGAAAGCTGTGGAGATGCGGTAAGACTTTACTGGCTGATAGACCCAAAAACTGATACTATAGAAAATAGTAAGTTTAAAAGTTTTGGTTGTGGGACTGCGATTGCATCATCAGATATGATGGCTGAACTTTGTATGGGCAAAACTGTCGATGAAGCTCTTAAAATCACAAATATAGATGTTGAAAAAGCACTTCGTGATGATTTGGATATTCCAGCAGTTCCAGGGCAAAAGATGCACTGTTCTGTTATGGCTTACGATGTCATCAAAAAAGCGGCTTCTATCTATAAAAACGTAGATATGGACACTTTTGAGACTGAGTTCATCATCTGTGAATGTGCTCGTGTTTCTCAAGACACTCTCAAACAAGTGATCAAGCTCAATAAATTAA
>JAVHRU010000108.1:4678-5812 GCA_036171835.1 Sulfurimonadaceae bacterium
TTAGTAGATATCTTAGCTGAAATTATGGGTGAGTTGGATGCGGAAGAGAAATCTCGCAAAGTGATAGAAGCAAAAGGTGATGGTACATTTGATTCTATGGGACTTGTTCAAAAGATCAAAGCGGTTGAGTCTATCTTAGAAGAATACATTCGTCCAACGCTTAAAGCAGATAATGGAAATGTTGAACTTATCGACATCAAAGAAGAAAACGGCGTATTTAATGTTCTTATCAAATACCAAGGTGAGTGTATGAGCTGTTCTATGAACACGACTACGACATTGGCTGGAATTGAAGATAGCTCAATTTCAAACTCAAAGCAAAAATCAAAGTTATAGTTACTTAAGATGACATATGCAACAAAAGAGGGTACTTTCGGGTACCTCAAAGGGTTTCCTAAATACAGCAAAGATTTTTACACTTTTAATGGTGATTTTTTTATCTCTTCGCTTGGTCTTGGTACATTTCGTAAAGAGCTATACCGTGAAGAGAATTATTGTCTCAACTATAAAGAGTCTGTAAAACTTGCCATATTAAATGGTATCAATCACATCGATACGGCCATAAACTACCATTATCAGGTGAGTGAGCAGGAGATTGGAGAGGCACTTAGTGAACTCTTTGCTGAGGGTAAAGCCTCACGTGATCAGCTTATTATCACTTCCAAGGCGGGTTTTATTCCTTTAGAATTTCCGTTCCCTGAAAATCCTTATAGATGGATAGATGAAGAGGTGATACAAAAAGGTCTGGCTCAAAAAGATGAGATCATCATAGATCAGCACTGTCTTTCAGCGGATTATTTGCGTTGGAGTGTTGAGAAATCATTGGAAAATCTTGGGATTGAAACTTTGGATATTTTGTATCTTCACAATCCAGAAACTCAGCTTGGATATGTTGATTATGAGATACTTTTGGAGCGAATCGAAGATGCGTTTATATTGTTTGAAAAGCTGGTTAAAGAGGGCAAGATAAGAGCTTATGGTATCGCCGGATGGAATGAGTTTTTATATGAAGAGGGTCATAAAGAGTATATCAGCCTCATGGATATTGTAAAAATCGCAAAAAAAGTGGGCGGTAACGGACACCATTTTAAATATGTTCAGTCACCTTACAATCTTGCAAAATCTGAAGCGTAT
>JAVHRU010000108.1:5912-7440 GCA_036171835.1 Sulfurimonadaceae bacterium
ACAGCGACCCTTTGGCGGAACTACTGCAAAAAGGACTTGCTATATCGCTGATAAAACAGGGAGTGCAATAGTCCAAAACCTTCTGCAACAGTGTAGAAAAGAGGGTGTTGAGATACTGAACAATCATCAACTTTTAAATATCACAAAGTTTGATGATAAGCTTGCAGGCATTACTCTTTTACGCCGTGAGGATTCTCATGTGACAGCATTTGCATGTAAATCACTTATCCTTGCTGGTGGTGGGTTTGCTGGGATCTATAGAAATCATTCTACAAATCCTCAAGAGAGTTCAGGTGACGTGATAGCTGCAGCCCTTCGTGCTGGTATGAGACTTTCAAATCTGGAATTTGTATAGTTTCATCCGACAACTCTTAAAAATGGATCACTCATCAGTGAGGCGGCTCGAGGAGAGGGTGCTTATATTATCGATGAATCAGAGGCACGTTTTACAGACGAACTTCAAACCAGAGATAAACTCTCACGCTCCATTTTGGAACATATAAAAGAGGGGCATAAAGTCTATCTGGATTTTAGACATCTAAGTCCTGAACTTATCGAGACAAAACTGCCATCGACTCAAAAAATGGCATTAAACAGTGCCGGTATCGATATCAGGACAGAACTTTTAGAGATTACGCCCTCCGCTCACTATACGATAGGCGGCATCTGGATGAGAAGTGATACCTCGACTGATCTTGATGGAGTTTTTGCTTGTGGAGAGTGCGCGGCTAGTGGAGTTCACGGAGCAAATCGTTTAGGAGGAAATTCTTTACTCGAAGGTGCATATTTTGGCAAAATTGCAGGAACAGAGGCGGCTGCAAGAGCACGCAGAGTAGATTATCTGCCTATTGACTTTGCGCAAGTAAACAAAGAATATCGCCGTGTCAATATGATACTTGATGAAGAGAGCCATTTTAATATCAATGCCATGAGAAAAAATCTTGGAGAGACTCTATTTAAAAAAGTGGGAGTCTATCGTGAAGAGGATACTCTCATAAGTGCTTTAGAATATGTACATTATTTGATGAAAAATCAGTTCGGCTTACATTGTGTAAATAAAGAAAGACACAATAACGTCGAACTCTCAGCTATTTTGGAGTTTCGAAATGCACTTGTTGTTGCTGAAGCGATGATACTCAGTGCGATTAAAAGAGAGGAAAGTCGCGGTGTTCACTACAGAACTGATTTTCCAGATCGTGATGACAAAGTGTTTGGAATGTCATCATATGTCAAAAGTTTTGGAGGAAGTTTTCTGAAGATATCTTTTGAAAATGATATGTTGGAAAACTTTTTTTACAAAATAAAAAGTTATTTTAAAAAATTAAAAGGATAAAAAATGGCAAAAGTGATGTTGAGAGAAAGTGATGATGGGAAGATCCTGTTTTATGTGGCAAAGAAAGATATGGAAGAGATCATCTCATCTCTAGAGTTTGACACTGAAGAAAAATGGGGCGGAGAAGTTAGCCTTACAAACGGTGATGTATGGTTCATTAAACCAGATGTCAAAATACTACCAAATGAAGTAGAT
>JAVHRU010000109.1:0-7383 GCA_036171835.1 Sulfurimonadaceae bacterium
TATATGTATAAATAACAAGCGTATACAAAATCTTAAGTTCTTAGGCGCTACCATTACATATAGATTATGTAAAAGGACACGCATGTTAGAAGAGTTTAAAAAGTTTCTCATTCAGGGAAATATGATCGATATGGCTGTAGGTTTTATCTTTGGTGCTGCATTTGCAACTCTAGTAAAATCTCTGGTTACAAACATCATTATGCCTCCAGTTGGCTTGCTTATGGGGAAAGTTGATTTTTCACAACTCTATATCTCACTTGATGGTAACAGCTATGAGAATATGGCGGCTCTTGATAAGGCTGGTGCACCTGCGATCAAATATGGTGTTTTTGTGAACGACGCAATCTCTTTTTTAATCCTTGGTTTTGTCATGTTTATGATGATCAAAGTATATACAAAGATGAAAAATGAGAAAGCGCCGGCGCCAGCAGAAGCAACAACAAAAGTGTGTGGTGAGTGTGCAATGGAGATTCCATTGGCTGCGAAAAAATGTGGACACTGCGGTAATACGAACGTTTAATTTTAAAAATTTCTTCTTGGGGCTGCTTTGGTTTTATTTTTAAAACCTCTGAGTCTCGACCCTTACTCTAAACTTTAATCTTTTCATAAAACTTATCCACTATAATTCACAAAAAAAATGGATAAACTATGAATTTTCCCGATGAATGGACACAAGAAGAGTATCTTGCAAACAAGATTGCCTTAGAGAAAAACGGTGTAAAAGTACTCCTCGTAGATACGATTCTCACTCCCATAGAAAAAGCAAATAGTGTCGTTTACAACCCTTTTGAGCTAAAAAATGAACCAAAAGGAAGTGTTTTTGTCTTTTACTGCGACAGCGGAAAAGCAACGCTCAACAGATTAAAAGAGTACAAAGAAAAATTTCCCGATCATATCTGTATCTCTCTTCGAGGTGGCAGAGGTTACTGGAGAAAAAATATGACGGTTCGCGATGAGCAGTAAACATCTTGACGAGTTTTTAACCTGCCTCTATGAAGAGCGTTTTTACGATGCGCATGAAGCTTTAGAAGCTGTCTGGTTTCCACGCCGCTTTGAAGAGGATGATGAGATGAAACTTCTCAAAGGTTATATCAATGCAGCGGTAAGCTTTGAGCTGATAAAGCGCGGAAGAAAAGATTCAGCGAGGAAGGTTTACAATAATTATCTCAAATACAAATTCTTACGCTTACATGTAATAAGTGTATATGCAAAAAAATATGAAGAGATCGAACAAAAAATAGAAGATATACAAAGGCTATACAATGATTAATACCGAGCAATATACAAAATATTTTGATATGGCAATAAACTATGCTTCAGTGTACAGTTTTAAAATTTTAGGTGCGCTGGTTATCTTTATTGTCGGTCGCTGGTTTGTGAAAAAACTCACAATCCTCTCTAAGCAGCTGATGTTAAAATCAAAACTCGATACAACCTTAGTTGATTTTAGCCAAAGTATCATCTACTTTATCCTCTTACTGGCAGTTATCATCGCCTCTTTAAACGCACTGGGAATTGAGACGACTTCTTTTGTCGCAGTTTTTGGAGCGGTCGGTTTAGCCGTGGGTCTAGCTCTTCAAGGCTCTCTTGCAAACATCGGTGCGGCTGTGCTTATCATGTTCTTTCGTCCCTTTAAGATCGGTGATACCGTCGATGTAGCGGGTGCTATGGGAACAGTTGATGAGATTAACCTTTTTTCTACAACCATCACACCCATCGATAATCGAACCATCATCATCCCAAATGCCAAGATCATCGCAGGCAATATCACAAACTTTTCTATGCAGGAAAAAAGAAGACTCGATATTACCGTAGGAATATCATATGAAGATGATTTAAAAGCCGCAAAAAATGTCTTTCTCGAACTTTTACGTAGCAATGAAAAAATCATCCAAGATCCAGAGCCTTTTGTTGGCGTTTTGGAACTCGCAGATAACAGTGTCAATCTCGCCCTTCGTGCATGGGTCAAAACTGAGGATTATGGAGATCTTCGTTTTGAAGTTTTTGAGAGTATCAAACTTGCTTGTGATGCACATGGAATCTCTATCCCTTATCCACAAATGGATTTACACCAAAAAATAGTTTAGAAGAAAAATAGATAATCAAAAAGGATTACGCCCTTACACCCACGGGGCACTTCGAATGTAAGCCTTTTTTTGCCTCATAAACTATAAATAAAAATGCTAAAAACGCCACTACAGCCGAACTCAAAAAGAGGTATGTACTAAAATACTGATACACATATCCGCTATAAATCGCTCCTAAAAATCCACCAAGTCCATAGGTGATACCCAAAAAGAACTGCTGTGCAAGTTTGCGTTTTTTATACAGCGTAAAAAGATAGCTGATTGCCGCTGAGTGGAACAGTGCAAAAGAGATGGCATGCATAGACTGAGTAAAGAACGAGATGCCAAGACTATGAGGAAAAAGATAGAGTAAAAACCAGCGCATAGCCGTCACAAATGTGGCAACCTGAAGAATCATAAGTGCATTTTTTTGCAGGAGTCTGCCTTGAAAGAAAAGCATAAATATCTCCATAATAACGCCAAAACTCCATAAGTAAATAGTCATATCCATGCTGATGCCATGATCTGTTTCATAGAGAGTAAAAAAGTTATAAAACGGACCAAAGCTCACTTGCATAAGCGTGAGTCCCACCCACAAACTCCAGTGAGAAAAGAGTTTGATCTCTCCACCCTCGCCAATGGCAACATCTTCACTCTCGTCTGTTTCATGTTTTGCTAAAAAGTATCCAAACAAAGCTGTCATTACACTCACAGAGATAAGATAAAAGATCGCGATATTTGCACTGCTTAAAAACTTTACCAATACGAGTGCAACGACGATAAAACCGATGGAACCAAAAAGACGCACTCTTCCATAACGCTCTTTGGAAATAACGGAAAGTGCCATCACTTCAACATAGGGTAAAAGAAGACTAAGTCCAACACCAAAGAGGATATTTGTAAAGATAAACGCATAAAAATTGTGAAGTGTCAGATAAAAAAGAAAGGAGGTTATGATAATAAGTAAAAGCGCGAAATTAAATGTGTGTCGGCTAAGTTTAAAACCTTTAATAAAAGCAAAAGGAACTAAAAAGCGTACAAGCGGAGCCGTGGCAAAGATGATGCCGATCTGCACTCCATCGTAACCCACCATCGCCAATACTTTTGGCAAGAAGATAACATAGATGCCAACAATGGCAAAATAAAAAAAGTAAAAACCCGAAAGTAATAACTGCATCAAAAGCTAAGCACGGATCTCTATCTCTACGCTTGCACTCAGTAGATCATGCAAGGCACGTTTATCTTTTCTGTAAAAAGGAAGAAGCAATCCTACAAGTGTAGTCGCAGTCAATAAAAAAGCTATAAAACGCCAAAATGCACGAAAGAAAGAGAGTTTTTTATGAGTCTTAACATCAACGACTTTCAACCCATACGCTTTTTTTCCAGGGGTCTGTCCCATAAAAGCGAGGAGTGAAGCGTAGATAATACCATAAAGCAAAACACCCAGAAACTGCGCAGACGCAGAAGCTTGAAATGCCTCTTTTCCATTTAAAATAACATAGGTTATGATATACAAAATAGGAGTATAAATCATAAAAAGATCTGTGATAAATCCCTTGATCTTATCTGTGTATCTTGCATACACAAAATCCGGAGTAGTGTCAGTATTGTTATGCAGTTTTTTCTGCTTTAGTTTTCGCCATCTCATGGCGAAATTATAACGCATAAAAGGTGATTTCACTTGATCTGTTATTAATATGTGATGTAATCGTTATATAATGTGTATCTTGAAAAGGTTCGAACTTGCTTAACAAAAATTTTAAATTTTTATTCACAATATATTTTATTGTCTTTGGTATATTTGTCACTACGCTTGGTGCGTTTATAAGCTACAAAGTCCATATTTCTAACATCAATGAAACAATCAGTCACTATGCACAAGTGGCATCTTACAGTAAACTCAACGACTATTTAACTCCGCATATTGAACATATGAACTCTCTTACAGAAGCTTTAGCAAATGATAAAATATTGCAATCTTATATCCAAACAAAGGATACGCAAAAGAGTCCTGAGCTCAATAACCTTTTTTTAACCATTGCAAACTCTGAAAAAGATATTATGCAGATACGATATATTGATGCAGATGGAAAAGAGATCATCCGTGTTGATAGAGACAACAAACAGTCACTTCCCCGTATAATCCCTAAAGAGAAACTTCAGGATAAAAGTCTTCGGGATTACTTTATCAGCATCAAAAATATGAGCACTTCACAAATATGGCATTCAGCTGTTAATCTCAATATAGAAAATGGAAAAATAGACGTACCGTACAGACCAACGCTCAGAGTCGCAATGCCTCTTTTTAAAAATAAAAAATTTGCAGGAACGGTTATTATCAACGTCCTTGTAAACAAACTCTTTGCATCAATCAGTTCTCCTATCTTTAATATCTACATCATCGACAAAGATGGCTATTATCTGCTCCATCCTGATGAAAGATATTCATGGAACAAATATACAGGCGTAAAAAGAACTCTGTATCAAGATTTTCCCGATAGTGCTTCTGATATCTTAGCCGGAAAAACAGATGGAAACGGTTTTTTTGCCTATAAAATGAATCATATTTTACACAATAGTGATAATGCGATCCTTGTACTGCAGCCAAAACAGCTAATGGAACAATCCATGGAAAATGAGAATCTTATGACATCGGCTATAGTTGCAATACTGAGTATACTTTTAAGTATCCCTCTTGCTATGTACGCTGCGGCAACTCCATCAAAACTCCAAAGAAAACTCCAAGATACAAATACAGAACTGGAACGCTTTAGATCCATTATTGATAAATATGTTGTCACTGCATGTACAGATATCAGCGGTGTTATCACTAGCGTGAGTGCAGCTTTTTGCAAAGCAAGCGGCTACACCCACGATGAACTTATAAATCAAAAGATGAATATCGTTAGAAACCCTATTATCAAAAAAAGCTTTTACCATAATTTATGGGAAACTATTTTAAAAGGTAACAATTGGAATGGGGAGATTGAAAATAGAACTAAAGAGGGTAAAATTTATTGGCTGGAACAGACAATTATTCCGGTAAAAGACAGGAATGATCAAATCAGCTATTTTATGTCAGTTGGCACAGATATTAGCGCAAAGAAAAAACTGGAAACACTCTCTATCATGGATAAACTAACAAATGTTTTTAACAGACGTAAAATTGATGAATCACTTCGCTTAGAGATCCAAAGAGCACTACGTTACAACAAAAAACTTTCTCTTATCATCGTAGATATTGACCATTTTAAGCATGTGAATGATAATTTTGGTCATCAGATAGGTGATGATGTACTACAAGAGGTTGCAGATATTTTACAAAAAAGTATTAGAAGAATCGATATTCTTGGAAGGTTTGGCGGAGAAGAGTTTTTAATCATCTGTCCTCAAACTGATAAAGAGGGGGTTCTCATATTCGCAGAAAATATCAGAAAAAATATAGAAACCTATGAGTTTGCTACAGTACAACATATAACGATAAGTCTCGGACTGACAAGCTATCACCTCGGTGATGATGAAAATACTATGATAAAGAGATCAGATGATGCTCTGTATCTTTCAAAAAATGAGGGTAGAAACAAAGCCACATTTTTATAGCTTAGATTTACGAATTGTTAACTATAGAATCTTATAATTTTAAATCTCAAATATGTTCCCCCTTAGCATTTTTAGAGATTTTCATTTTATATACACTCCTTAAAAATTTAAAGTGTAGTTGGACAGATTTCACCCCCTTTATCTGTCTGACTCCTTTAAAATTTCATCCACTTTACTTTTGATTTGATATAATCCCTTATGAATATAATTTTAACAACTTTAAACTCTAGGTTTACACACTCATCACTTGGTCTTCGGTACATTTTGGCAAACATGAAAGAGCTTACATGTAAGACAAAACTACTAGAATTTAGTATCAATGACGCTCTTCAAAGTGTCGCAGAACAGATACTCGATGAAGAACCTTCTATCGTTGGCATCGGTGTTTATATCTGGAATGCCACAGAGGTCAAAGAGCTTGTCGAACTTATCAAAAAAGTCTCTCCGAAAACAACCATCATCCTCGGTGGACCGGAAGTAAGTTATGAGCCTTTTCGTGTGGATTATTCTTTGGCAGACTTTATCATCCAAGGCGAAGGCGATACCTCTTTTTACAAGCTTGCCAAAATGACCAGCGAAGATAAAACACCAGAATCACGTATCATCAAACCCGTCATAGAAAACCTCAAAGAGGTCAATCTTCCTTATGAATATTACACCGACGAAGATATCAAAAACCGTTATATCTACGTAGAGGCTTCTCGCGGATGTCCATTTTCATGTGAATTTTGTCTCTCTTCGATGGATGAAAAAGTCCGTACTTTTGATCTTGATCTTCTCATGGAAGAGTTTGAAAAGCTTTGGCAACGAGGGGCAAGAAACTTCAAGTTTGTAGATCGCACATTTAATATAAATATGCGTCTTGCAAATAGAATTTTAGACTTTTTCCTCTCTAAAGATGAAGAATATTTTGCCCATTTTGAAGTTATCCCAGATCATTTTCCAGACTCCATCAAAGAGAAGATCGCTCTTTTTCCTCACGGCGCACTTCAGCTTGAGATCGGTATACAAACACTCAATGAGACCATAGCAAACAATATAAGCCGTCCATTAAAGCTCGACAAGATAAAAGAAAACATCGCTTTTTTAGAAGATCATACAACAGCGCACATTCATCTTGACCTCATCGTCGGACTTCCGGGAGAGGATCTAAAAAGTTTTGGCAAAAACCTTGATATGCTCATCTCATTAAGCAGTTGCGAGATACAAATAGGCATCTTAAAAAAACTCTCTGGAACGGCCATCGACCGTCATGACATAACTTTTGGCATGGTCTACTCAGATATTCCCCCTTATGATATTTTAAAGACAAATGAAGTGAGTTTCAAAGATATTCAAAATATGAAAAGATTTGCACGTTTTTGGGATATCTACTATAACAGCGGAAACTTTAAACATACAGTGGAACTTTTAAAAACTGATGGAGCGATCTATGAAAACTTTAGTAATTTTAGTTTCTGGATCTATGAACAGACTGCATCAACATATAAGATTTCTCTAGACAGACAAGCGGAACTTCTTTTTTCATACCTTACATGTAAGCTTGATTTACAAGAAAAAGATGTCGCCAAAGAGATGATACAAGATCTTCTAAAGATCAAAGGAAGAGCTGTTCCTAGCTATCTCAAGCCCCATTACAACGACAAACAAACTCTCCCAGAAAATATAACCTCAACTTTTAACAAGCGTCAGACAAAACATACTTAAGAATGAAGTA
>JAVHRU010000110.1:0-28077 GCA_036171835.1 Sulfurimonadaceae bacterium
AGTCGGTAACTCTTCTAAAACTTTTGAAAGATGATAATCACTTATATAGTTAAAGTTCATATTTTTAAAATTACTATGTTTAGATTCTATTTCGTTTTTGATGGATTGATATGTAGTGGAATTGTCTCCAAGAAAATAGATATCTCTCGTTTGTGGAGAAAATTGTTTGATGAGATTGATATTTGGCTTAATCTCTTTTATCTCATAGACACCGGCATATTTTTTTTTATCTAAAATAGTATCCATGTCTAGATTATTGATACCAGAAAAGAAGACAGGAATATCTTTTCTTTTAAAAAAGATTTTATTATAGTTTTCATATATAAAATTTAATGCATCATCATCTGTAGCATAGATTAGATCAGGTGTAGCATCTACATACTTCATGTGAAGATAGTTTAAAAAATTATCTTTATATTCTTGAGTGAATCCTACTCTTTTAGTATCTAGATATTCTGTGCAAAAGAAAATTTTTTTATCAGTTTTCTCCAATGTTGTGACAAAGGAGTTGTGTTGCTTCTTGGTCCATTCATATTCTTGCGAATAAGAATGGAGGATAAAAACATTAACCTTCTCTGTTGCAAACACAGAGAAAAATAGAATAAAAAGAAGAGTAATGATCTTTATAAAAAACTCCAAAAAACTATGTAAAGAATACATTTTACATTTTTCTTACTTAAAAGATAAAGTATAACTCCTTTCTTCTTCTTT
Source organism: Sulfurimonadaceae bacterium (assembly GCA_036171835.1). Taxonomy (GTDB): domain Bacteria; phylum Campylobacterota; class Campylobacteria; order Campylobacterales; family Sulfurimonadaceae; genus Hydrocurvibacter. Next base: position 712 of record JAVHRU010000110.1, read on the forward strand.
GACACTTCAGATAAATATGAGAGAAATAGAAATCATGGTTAAAATTTAGAGAAGAAAGCTTTTTCGCATGACATCAGCAGTTGTTTGAAGATCAAACTGTTTCTCGCAAAAAAGATGGTTTGCAAGTACACCTTGGTATAAAAGCATATCGGCTCCATCTTTATAGGTGAGTTTATTTTGTTTTGCCAATGCTAAAAATGGTGTCATTTTGCCGTAAATTGCATCTGCAACAAAAGAGGTGCGAGAGAGTATCTCTTCTATCATGGCTTGTGGGGCAGGGTAGGATTCATCTTTTAAACCTGCACTTGTGGTATTTACAACAAGATCATACTTCTTACATCCGAAGCTTTCCCAAGTGTCATATGTGAGACTTAATTCTTTGAAATAGCCTAGTCTCTTTTCACTTCTGTTTAAAATACTAATATCATATCCATCTTGTAAAAAACGGTTTGCGAGTGCTTTGGCAGTTCCACCAGCTCCAAGAATAAGAACAGTTCTGAGTGTGCCAAAAGGCTTGATAGCTTCCATAAATCCATCGGCATCTGTGTTGTAGCCGATGAGTTTTCCATCTTCTAAGATTATGGTGTTGACAACACCGATGGTCGTAGCAAAACCTCTTACTTCATCGCAAGCTTCATATGCCGCTTCTTTATGAGGAACAGTAATATTTGCACCATTAAGTCCAAGAGAGAAAAATGTATCACGAAGTTTTGAGACATCAGTGAGATGAACTCTTGTATAGCATGCGTTTACATGTAAGGCTTGAAAAAGGTAATTATGCATTAACGGAGAGCGCGAGTGTGAAACCGGATCTCCAAAAATAGCGAAGAGTTTTGGCATTAATCCAGATCTTTTAGCGAACTCATAAGTGCACCTAGTTTATTGGTAACTTCAAGGTATTCAAGCTCATTTGCTGAATCAGCAACGATGCCTGCACCTGCTTGAAGGATTACTTTGTCAGGTTTAACCATAGCGGTACGGATGGTAATCGCACTGTCCATATTGCCATCAAATCCAAAGTATCCTATGCTTCCACTATAAAAACCACGCTTAAGACCTTCATACTCTGCGATGAGCTCCATTGCACGTATCTTTGGAGCTCCAGTCATAGTTCCTGCTGTAAATGTCGCCATAAAGAGGTCAAACATATCTTTGTCATCACGCAAAGTTGCAATAACATCAGAAACAATGTGCATAACGTGAGAGAAACGCTCAATATGCATCATATCTTCTACTTCTACAGTGCCCGTTGCGGCAACACGACCTACGTCATTTCGTCCAAGATCGATAAGCATCAGATGTTCTGAGAGCTCTTTTGGATCAGCTAAAAGTTCGGCTTCGAGTTCTTTATCTCGCTGTTTTGTGTCTCCACGTTTTCTTGTTCCGGCAATCGGACGAAGAAGGATTTCGCCATCAGTAAGGCGCACCATGACTTCAGGTGAACTTCCCACGATATTGAAATCCTCATACTCCATCAAAAACATATATGGCGAAGGATTTTTTGCTCTCAAAACTCGATAAAAACTAAATGGATCGACTTGAATATTTCTAGTAAAACGGTTTGTCATAAGGATTTGAAAAACGTCACCGCTTCTTATCATCTCTTTTGATTTTTCGACCATATCAAAAAAATGCTCTTTTGAAAATGCAAAAGAACCTTGATCATCTCCGATGTTTTGAACCATTGGAACATATTTGTAAGAGTCTTTTAAATTCTCTTCAAGTTCTTCAAATCTCTCTTGCATTGAATCTAGAACAGAGATCAAAGAGATTTTATTGTTTTTGTGGGAGTAGGCTAGTACAAGTTTTGGTAGGATTAAATCAAGGTCAGGAGTATGAAGCTCATCATGAAGATGATTCATACTATTTTTTAGTTTTGGCTCAAATACTTTGACCATATCGTATCCGATATATCCGATAAAACCATCGACGTAACCGACGTTAAGTTCTTTACATGTAGACTTATAAAGCTTGGTATCTATATGTTTATAATACTCTTTCAAAAAAGAAAAAGGTGAAATATCACTTACCTCTTTTTCTCCTCTTGCATTTGTATAAATAGTGACACCATCTTTGTACTGGAGTCTTTCTCTATCACCTATCATTATAAAGCTGTAATTGCCATCACTCTGTCCAGCACTCTCAAACAGATAGCTGATCTCATCTTTGAAAATCTCTTTAAGCTTATGATAAACAGCAATCGGTGCAAACTGATCAAGTGTAAACTGTGTATGATGAATCAAGACAAACCCTTCTATATACTATTTTTTTGTTATAAAAGCGCCAGGTACGACATCTTTACGAAGAGCTTTAAGCGCTTCTCTCGCATCAGCCTCATTTTTAAATGGTCCAACGATGACTTTACTTGTTTCACCTGTTTTCACAGATTCATAAGCATATCCCATTTTTTTGATAGACCCAAAAAGCTTGTCATTTGGAGTGATTGTCGTAAACGATCCTACTTGAACATAGTAAGTTCCAGTCGTTGATATTTTACTTACAGTTTTAGGTTCTTTAGTCGAAGATATCTCTTTTTTAGGTGTATTTATTTTTGTAAATAAAGATTCTTTTTTTTCTGGAGCCTCTTTCTTCTCGATACTCTCTTTTTTTACTACCGGCTCTTTTTTAGCAACAGGTTCACTTTTTGCTACATCTCTTTGTCTTATAACGTGGATATTCTCTTTGACTACAGGAGGCGCCACCTTTTCTTTAACAACTGGTGTCGTTACTTTTTCTTTGACAACAGGAGCAATTACTTTTTCAGTTGCTACAGCAGGCGTTGTAGTAACCACTGGTGGAGTTGCATCTTTTGATAAGCTTTCTTGTTTGAGTTTTTGAGCTATTTTATCAAGATCATCATCACCTTTTTTATTTTCTTGTACTATTTCTACCGGTTTAAAAAGTGGAGCATTCCCTTGTTGATCATTGTTGGCCTGCGGAACTGGTGGTTCAGGAGGAAGATTGGTTTTTGGAGCTTGTTGTGCTTGAGGAAGATTATCAGTACTGCTAGAGACAGAAGTTTTCATAATCATCACAACTACAATGAGTATAGCAGCAAGTACTCCAACAGCAAGCGCAATCTTTTTATTGGAGCCCATAGAGTTGCCACCTCTATTTAAGATAATGTCATTTAATTCGTTTCTTTCTTCCATCATAAATCCTTTAATGTCACATATGTTTCGACCATGAAGCACCACGCTCTTTAGCGTAGAGATCATATGGCAAAGCTAAAATATTGTACTCACTTGGCAATTCATCAGTTGGAAACATTTTCCACTGTTTTGGCTGTTTTGCTGCTAATTTCATAGAGATCATTTTACCAAGCTGGATAGCTTCTTGTAAAGTGGTATGTCCCTTGTGTATGTACACATGAAGATGACCATCTGTCTTTGAAGTAAAAGCCGTAAAGTTGATATATCCCTCTTCACGTAAAAGAAGTTGAGTCTTATGGTAAAACCTTTCAGGATCGCGACCATTATAATCGATAACAATATTTTCAACAATACCTTTGGCGTCAACAAGTGAATGTGCTACAGTTATCTCACCTTTGAGATGTTGATTGATCACAGATTGTGTTAGAGTTTTATCTATTTTTTCAAACTTGTTAAAAAAAGTCCTGCCCTTAAAACTTATTTTATCTACGACACTATCACTCTTTTGCCAGTAGTGAGTTGTGACCATTTTTATAAGTTTTAAGTCCATAGCAGTCATATTTTATCCTCAAGCTTTCTTTTATTAATTAATACGTTGGTTGGTTATAGATTACAAAATTTTGAGCTAAAGCTTTTAGCTCTTTTTTAATCTCCGCATGACGTGTTTCATTGTTGATATCATCTAAAACATCGGCGATACGGTTTGCTATCAGTTCAAATTCAGCATCTTTCATACCACGTGAAGTAAGAGCAGGGCTTCCTATGCGGATACCTGAAGTCACAAACGGGCTTCTTGTTTCACCAGGAACCGTGTTTTTATTGACTGTGATACCTGCACGACCAAGAGCCGCGTCAGCATCTTTACCGCTGAATTCTTTGTTTATAAAGCTTACTAAAACTAAGTGATTATCTGTTCCGCCGCTTACTACGTCGTAACCGCGTTTCATTAAAACATCAGCTAAAATAGAAGCATTTTTCTTCACTTGAACGGCATAATCTTTCCATGCAGGTGAGAGATTGTATTTAAATCCTACTGCTTTTGCAGCGATTACATGTACAAGAGGTCCACCTTGAAGAGCTGGAAAAATCGCAGAGTTCATCTTTTTAGCGATCTCTTCATCATTCGTCATGATCATACCGCCGCGTGGACCAGCAAGTGTCTTGTGTGTCGTAGTCGTTACAACATCAGCATAAGGAAATGGACTTGGATGTTCACCCGCAGCAACAAGACCAGCGATGTGAGCGATATCAGCAAAAAGAATTGCTCCTACAGCATCAGCGATCTCACGGAATTTTTTGAAGTCGATCTCACGAGCATAAGCAGAAGCACCACAAACGATGATCTTTGGCTGAGTGATCTTCGCGATGTCCATTACTCTTTCATAGTTGATACGTCCATCAAGCTCTACACCATAAGTAAATGAGTGGTAGTTTTTACCAGAAAAACTTGGTTTACTTCCATGTGTCAAGTGTCCACCATGACTTAGATCCATACCTAGAAGTTTATCTCCAGCTTGTAAAAGTGCCGCATAAACAGCTCCATTTGCTTGACTTCCAGAATGTGGCTGAACATTTGCAAATTTACATCCAAAAAGCTCACATGCTCTATCAATTGCCAATTGTTCAACACCATCAGCATACTCACATCCGCCATAGTAGCGTTTACCAGGATAGCCCTCAGCATATTTGTTAGTAAAAACACTTCCCATCGCTTCCATAACAGCAGGAAGAGTGAAGTTTTCACTTGCAATCATCTCTAAATGGTCAGTCTGACGCTCTAACTCTTTTTCGCACAATTCATAGATATCTTTATCGAAATCTTTTAAAAAACTCATTTTTCTTCCTTTTTTTGATTTAAAATTATTTTGTCTCTTCTTCGTGGTTCTCTTGTACTTCGCCATGAAGTGGTTTCATAGCAGGAAATAAAAGAACATCTCTAATAGAGTGCTCATTTGTAAGTAACATAACAAGTCTATCCATACCTATGCCTTGACCGGCAGTTGGAGCCATTCCATAGCTGAGGGCATTGACAAAATCCACATCCATTTCATGCGCTTCATCATCACCCGCATCTTTTGCACTCATTTGCCCTTCAAAGCGTGAAAGTTGATCAACCGGGTCATTTAACTCACTAAACGCATTTGCGATTTCACGTCCCGCGATGAAAAGCTCAAATCTCTCTGTGATCTCTGGATGTTCATCATTTCTACGAGCAAGGGGAGAGATCTCAACAGGATAATCAGTGATAAAAGTCGGGTTAATAAGCTTCTCTTCAACAAACTCATCAAAAAGCACACCTTGAAGCTGTCCAAGACTCATGGCAGGTTTTGCTTCAAGCTTATTGGCTCTTAAAAATTCTAGTATTTTCTCTTTATCATTGACGATATCTGCATCAACTCCACCGATTTCTGAGAGAGAAGTGATAAGTGGTATCTCTGTAAAATCTGCAAAATCCACTTCTAAATCCCCATAAGGTAAGAGAGTAGGGAGGTTTAGATGATCGAAAAGATATTTGAAATACTCTTTTGTTATTTCGATAAGGTCTTTGTATGTTTTATAAGCCCAGTAAAACTCTATAGAAGTAAATTCAGGATTATGTGTCGCATCCATTCCCTCATTTCTGAAGTTACGGTTGATCTCAAATACTGCTTCAAATCCACCGACGATAAGACGTTTGAGGTAGAGTTCAGGAGCGATTCTAAGAAATCTATCAATACCAAGAGCGTTATGATGTGTGACAAATGGCTTAGCGTTTGCACCACCGGCGATTGGATGCATCATAGGTGTTTCAACTTCTAAGAACCCTTTGTCTTCAAAAAATCTTCTTGTCAAAGAAATTATTTTAGAGCGTGTTTGAAACGTTTTTCTTACTTCGCTGTCCATGATAAGGTCAAGATAACGCTGACGATATCTGATCTCTTTGTCTGTTACACCATGAAATTTTTCAGGAAGTGGTGCGATTGCTTTTGTTAAAATTTTTAGAGTGTCTACATGTAAAGAAAGTTCACCCTGATTTGTAACAAATGGATAACCGCTTACTTCGATGATATCACCGACTTCAATCAGTTTTTTAAACACATCGTTATAAAAACCTTCAGGAAGATTGTCTCGTGTGACGTAAACTTGGAGGATTCCACTTTCATCTTCTATCTTTAAAAAGCTTGCTTTACCCATAACACGGAAGAACTTTATGCGTCCGCTGAGTGTATAGTTTCTGTTTTCATCACGTTTATTTTCGAGATGCTCCACATCAGAGTTGACATTCATATACTTTGATATAGTCGTATTTCTTTCTGAGTGGTTTGAGTATGGATTGAATCCAAGCTCTTTAAGCTGATTTGCTTTTTCTATGCGTAATTGAATATATTTGTTACTAAATGGCAATGAGTTTTCCTTATAAATTTATTATTGGCAATTTTTGCAGATACCATATATTTGCATTGAATGGTCTGTTATCTTGAAGCCTAGATTTTGTGAAATGATCTGTTGTCTTTTTTCTATCTCTTCATCTACAAACTCTGTAATCAAACCGCATTTTGTACAGATCATATGATCATGATGCTCTTTAGCACCAAGTTCATATTTCTTACCTTGTGCGCCAAAAGAGAGTGAAGTGACGATATCTGATTCTTCTAAAAGAGTCAAAGTTCTGTAAATAGTTGCAATCCCAGTACTTAACTGAGGGTACTTTTCTTGAATCAAATTATAAAGTGATTCCGGAGAAAGGTGCTCATCAGAATTATATAGTGTCTCTAAAATAACCTCACGCTGTATTGTAAATTTGAGACTATTTTTTTTGAGCAGATTTTTAAAATCATTGAGCAATTTATTGTATGCTATTGTTCTTTCTGTAAAATCTGTCGCTGTACTCATCTTAGTGAACTTTCTTTTTTATTTCTTCTGAGATAGTTGTTTCTACCTTCTCTTTTATGCTGGTTTGCACTTTCTTTTCCACTTGCTCTTGTTTTGTCTCAACTGTCGCATTGATATCTTTTTGTATATCTCCAGTATCCATTTTCATAATGTAGCCACCCGTTGTAACTAGAATAGGGAAAAGGATACTTTTATCCATAGTGGCTTGCATATTTGTTCTTACAATTTTGATGTTGTAAAAAGCATATGCTACAACAGATACAATCAGGAAAAATTTTCCTGCTCCAACGACAAAACCCATAATCTTATCTATAGGTCCAAGTCCGCTGATAGTGCTTAATTGTTTAAAGGCAATACCTATGGAAACCATCATAAGCCAAAATAATCCAAGAGTAAGGACAAATCCGGTGAAAGTAAGCGCGGCTTTATTTTGAAAATGAAAGACTGCATCGCTAAGAAATTGCCCAACAGGTGTTCCAAATCTTGATGCAATAAAAACACCACCGACAATTCCTATAAGACCAAATAACTCTTTAAAAAATCCGTTAAGAATACCTTTTAAACCAAGAAGAAGTATTATGACTCCGACTACAATATCAAAATAACTCATATATCCATTTGCTCACAATCCATTTCAATTCTGTTTTTACCATTTCTTTTAGCTTCATAAAGAGCCCTATCTGCTCTTGCTATGAAACTATCAGGTGTATCATCATTATGTAATGATGTTGCACCAAGACTTACAGTGACATTTACATTGAGCTCTTTATAAATCAGCTTATTTATATCTACTAATGAAACAATCCTTTGAGCAACTTTTAAACATTCAGATCTTTGCATTCTATTTAAAATCACAACAAATTCTTCGCCACCATATCTGTATATCTTATCGCCTTCTCTGAGTGTTTTTCTGAGTATATTTGCGAGAAATATTAAAACTTTATCCCCAACAATATGACCATAAGTATCATTTATAGTTTTAAAGTCATCGATGTCTATCATGTAAAGATGAATATCTTTTACATAACTTTTGTTGTTGCAGAGATTCTCTAAATGTTGAGAGAGCATTCTACGATTGTAAACTTTTGTTAAGTGATCAATCTGAGTTGATTTTTCAAGTTTTTCAATTTTTTCTGTTAAGTCTGTAATAACCTTGTTTGCTTTACTGACTTCATCTAACATATGTGTTTGGATACCATCAAATTTGTCTTTGATCTGATCTACGTTGATTGTTTGATTTTTAAAATCATTTATAGTCTTTTCTTGAGTAGTAACCAACTCTTCAAAACGTCTATTTGTATGACTGTAATGATTTACACTTTCTTTTGCAATATCTTTAAACTGTTCATTGAGAGATGATTTAAGACTTTCGAGAGCATCAGGCAGTTCAAAATTCAAGTTTGAAATAGTATCCATCGCAGAGTGTATGAAGTCTAAAAGCGTATCTTTGGACACAAGACCATCTTGCTCATCAACTTTTGCTACTATATCAATATAGATTTCTTCTAATATTTTTTTTGCATTAGACTTATTCATTGATTTCAACTTTCAATCATTTAAATTGGCGTCATTATACATTTTTAAGTATAAAAAATATCTTTTGATACTGCAATATTATTTCAGCAGAAGTTTAAATCAGAGCTATTTTAGGAACTTTTTAGTAAAATCACGTAATTTATTATAAAAATCAATGATTAATGGGGTTTAAAATATGAGTAGTTGGAACAAATCAAGCTGGAGAGAAAAATCGATCTTACAGCAGCCTACATATCCAAACCAAGAGGAGTTAAAAAATGTTTTTGAAGAATTAAAAAACTATCCTCCTCTCGTTTTCGCTGGTGAAGCACGTTCTTTAAAAGAACAATTAGCAGAGGTTGGACAAGGACGCGCATTCTTACTTCAAGGTGGAGATTGTGCTGAGAGTTTTTCAGAATTTCATGCACAAAATATCAGAGATACTTTTAAAGTTTTACTCCAAATGTCTGTTGTTATGACTTATGCCGGCGGACTTCCTGTAGTAAAAGTCGGTCGTTTGGGCGGTCAGTTTGCAAAACCACGTTCAAGTGATTTTGAAACAATTGATGGAATTACTCTTGATTCTTACAGAGGCGATATCATTAACGGCGTAGATTTTACGCCAGAAGCCCGTATTCCAGACCCTAAAAGAATGATTAAAGCGTATAATCAATCAGCTGCAACACTGAACCTTTTACGTGCATTTGCATCTGGCGGTTTGGCAGATTTACATCAGATCCATAAATGGACTTTAGATTTTGCACAAAAGGGTGAAATAAGCCAAAAATTTGAAGATCTGGCTGAAGATATTGGAAAATCTTTGAAGTTCATGGAAGCATGTGGAATTAACTCTAAAACATATAGAACGTTAAGAGAAACAGATTTCTTTACTTCACATGAGGCACTTTTACTTCCATATGAAGAAGCATTTACAAGACAAGATTCACTTACAGGTGAATGGTATGACACATCTGCACATATGCTTTGGATCGGCGATAGAACACGCCAATTAGACGGTGCGCATGTAGAGTATATGAAGGGAATTAAAAATCCTATCGGTGTAAAAGCCGGTCCCTCAATGGATCCAGATGATCTAGTGAAACTTGCTCAGGTCCTTAATCCTGAAAATGAAGCTGGACGTTTAAATATCATTGTCAGAATGGGTGCAGACAAAGTAGGTGATGGCATGCCTAAACTGATCCGTGCAATTGAAAGAGAAGGGCTTAACGTAGTATGGAGCTGTGATCCGATGCATGGTAATACTATAAAATCATCAAATAATTTTAAAACTCGTCCTGTTGATTCTGTTCTTGCAGAGATGAAGCAGTTTTTCCAGGTACATAAAGCTGAGGGAACTTATGCCGGTGGTGTTCACTTAGAGATGACAGGTAAAAATGTTACTGAGTGTATCGGCGGTTCTTTTGTCGTGACTGAAGAGGATTTAAGTTCTCGCTATCACACCCACTGTGATCCACGTTTAAATGCTGATCAAGCATTAGAACTTGCATTCCTAATAGCAGATACTCTAAAAGAAGCACAAAAATAAAAAGAGTCTTTCGACTCTTTTTTCTATAATCCCTCTATCATCTTTATTAATTCTTCCGGACGGTTTGAATACGCAATCGCATTCTCTTTTGAAATAATTTTCTTTCTTAAAAATTCAATAATCTCTTGAGATTGTGTTGACATATTCGTACCTTGTTGGTTCAACTGCATTTGTGAGTAGAGTTGGTGAACTTTATCTTCACGTATTAAGTTCGCAATAGCCGGATTTGTAACTAGTAGCTCTTGTGCGGCAATACGTCCTCCACCGATTCTAGGGATCAAAGCCTGAGAAATAATAGCGATTAGAGAAGTAGATATTTGAGCACGGATTTGAGGTTGTTCTTCACCACTAAATACGTCAATAATACGGTTAATAGTTCCAGGTGCAGAGTTGGTATGTAAGGTACCAAAGACTAAGTGACCAGTTTCCGCGGCTGTAAGTGCAGCTGAGATAGTTTCTTTATCACGCATCTCACCGATAAGGATAACATCAGGATCTTGACGCAGAGCATATTTGAGTGCTATATGAAATCCGCTTGTATCAGTCCCTACATTTCTTTGAGAGAAAAGGGATTTTTTATTTTTATGTACAAACTCGACAGGATCTTCAACGGTAATGATATGTTTCTTTTCAGTTTCATTGATCTCGTTTAGCATCGCTGCAAGAGTCGTTGATTTCCCGCTTCCCGTTGGTCCGGTAACAAGGATAAGTCCTTTTTCTCGTTTTATAAGTTCTTTAAAGATTTTTTTTGCGTTAAGATCATCAAGTGAAGGTATTTCGGTTGGAATAATACGAAAAGCACAAGCGATATCGCCCATCGTCTTATAATAGTTACAACGAAAACGACCGACATCTGGGATCATAATTGCAAAGTCCAGCTCATTAAACTCTTCAAAATCTTTTTTCTGTTTTTCAGATAAAAGAGCATATGCCATATCTGTGATCATATCTCCATCAAGTTGTGGAAGATTTAAAGGAACGAGTCTTCCATCTATTCTGATTTGAGGTTCAGCATGGGAAACCAAGTGCAAGTCGGAAGCTTTATAAGCAACAACACTTTTTAAAAGTTTTTTTATATCTAATTTTTGGACTTCTCCGCTCATAATAGCTCCATTTCGTATAGATCTTTGTCATAGCCGACAATTATAGCACTCTTGTATTGTATAACAGGTCTTTTTATAAGAAGATTTTCTTTACATAACCAATCAATTTTTTCATCATCGCACAGAGCAAGTTCTTTAAGATTAAGTTTTCTGTATGTCGTACTTTTGGAATTGAAAATTTTATCTATTGTTGTGTGATCGAGCCACTCTTTTATTTCATTACAATCTACCGGAGAATTTTTAAAATCTCTAAAGAAATATTCAATTCCATTTTCTTGCAAAAATTTCAAAGATTTTTTGACACTGTCACAATTTTTTATTCCATGAACTGTAAGCATAGAATTACTCTATGATTTTTGGTACGATAAAAAAATAATCCGCAGCATCAGGTGCATTTTTGAGGATATTATCATTGATAGTACGATCACAATTTTCAATATCTTCACGCGTAAATGTTGCTTGGTCTGTCATAGAAAATTTATCATCTACATTATCAGTATTTAATTCACTGAGATTATCCACAAAAGAGACTATTTCTGAGAGTTGAGCGATGATCTCCTCTCTTTTGTCCCCTGAGATTTGAAGGTATGATAATTTTTCTAAACGTGATAAAAGTGCATTGTCTACTTGCATTAAACTTCCTTATTTGGTTATATATGCAAGATTGTAACAAAAAAATTCTATTTCACAAAACTTTAACAATCTATTTGATATTATTACTGACTATTTATAAGTATGGAGATGTTTTTGAGCTTTAAAGATAATATATCAATGGTAAGAGATGAACTAAACGCCGAAGAAAAGTTTTTGGAAAATGCAATTAAGACAGAGCGTTTTTTTAACAAATATAAAACACAGTTAATCGGTTTGGCTGTAGTTGTTGTTGTGGCAATAGTTGGAAATGTAACTTACAACTATATCAAAAGTTCAAAAGTTGAGAGTGCAAATGTAGCATTTTCAATCTTGCAAACTCATAGTGACGATAAACAGGCTTTGTCTGATTTAAAAGAGAACGATCCTAAGCTGTACGATTTGTATATACTTTCAAATGCTATCAAAAAAGGTGATGTGAAAGCTCTTGAAGAACTTAAATCTTCAAAAGCATTCGCAGTTTCAGATCTTGCAACGTATCAGCTTGCTTCTTTGCAAAGTAATCTCAATGGCTTAAATACGTATGCAAACGGTGAAGATGCAATCGATAAAGATATGGCATTGATCCAAAGTGCAGTTTTGTTTATGGAACAAAATAAGATCGAAGAAGCGAATAGAAAACTGGCATCCGTACCTTCAAACTCGCCTGTTTATGGCCTTGCTAAATCGCTTATGCATTATGGTGTGAAGTAGATCGTGAAGGCTTTTATATATATAACATTATTTATTGGTGTAGTTGTATTTAGCGGATGTAGTACAAAAAAAGTTTTTGTACCAGAAAAAGATAAAGTTGTCGGTTCATGGCAAGAAAAACAGAGCCTCAAAGAATCGATAGTCGATGTTACAGCAAATGGTGCTGTTTTAAAAGATGGACGTATCCTCTCTCATGATGACATTATTGATGTACACGTAAACACTGATAAAGAGCGCTTACTAGATGCTGATGAGAAGTGGATTGTAACATCAGAAATCGATGGCAATACTACCCTTACCTCTAAAGCTGATCATTCTATAAAAGAGTTTTTTGATCTTAAAAAAACTGTTGCAGCAGCGAGTGTTAAAGATGATATGCTCGCAGTAGTTTTCGCAAGTAATGAGCTTGCGATTTATTCATTAAAAACAAAAGAGATTCTTTTTCATAGCGAGGGCAATGCTCCTTTAGCTGTGGATGCAAAAATTGTCAATCCCTATTTTCTAGATGATCTTGTACTTTTTTTAACACTCGATGGAAAGATCGTCATTGTTAATTCCAAAGAGAAAAAAGTTCTTAGATCGATGATTATCAGCAGTGCCGATAAGTTTAACAATGTCGTTGCTTTTAATGTTGTTGGTGACAACTTAATAGCCGCTACAGGATATGAACTCCTTTCTTTGGCTGAGAAAGACATACGTGCATCATATGAGATTCGTAATATGCGCTATGATAAAAAAGATGGTATTTATATCGCTACAAAGCAGGGTGAAGTCGTGAACCTGACTCCAACTTTACAGCTAAGATCAAAAACGAAATTTCCTTTCGCTCACTTTTTGGGAATGATCGTAACGGATGATAAAGTATATGTCTTAGAAAAAGAGGGTTATATCATCGCTTTGGAAAAAGATTTGAGATCGTATAAAATTTATAAAGTAAGCATAAACGGTGATAGTTATGTTTATGTCGGTGACAAAGCTTTTTATGTTGATGATAAGTATTTTTCTGTAAAAAAATAGTTTCATGTCCAATGAACTGGAGGCTTTTTTAGAGTATATCATCGTTACAAAAGCCCTAAGTAAAAGAAGTGTTGAAGCCTATACAAGTGACTTGACACATATAGAAGAGACACTTGCAAAACCACTTATAAACCTTGATACAAATGAGGTTTTAAGTGTCTTGACCCAGTACGCTAACAAGCGTACTTTAAACCGTAAACTCTCAACCGTAAATGCTTTTTTCTCCTTTTGCTACAAGAGTCAATTCGCAGATGAAAAAAACCACTTTAAACTTTCAAAAGTACCAAAAACACTTCCAAAATTTCTCTCTTTTTCTGATGTCAAAAATGGCTTGTCTTTGATAGATAGATCATCTTGGATTGGAATACGTGATTATGCACTCATACTTTTTTTATATGCAAGCGGAACGAGGATAAGCGAGTGCTTGTCTTTAGGTCGCGAAGATATTGAGGGAGAATGGTTACATGTAAGGCATGGAAAAGGGGATAAAGAGCGTATCATTCCCATAGCAGAGGTCGCACTTAAAGCTATGCGAGAATATTTAAATGAGTCACCATATGAGAAAGATGATGTCTGGCTTAACTATCAGGGAAAACCGCTCAGTCGCATCTCGGCATATAAAATTACGCAAAAGTACCTTGGAGTCTCTCCGCATGTTTTACGTCACTCTTATGCTACATCACTTATCATTGGAGGAGCAGACTTAAGAGTTGTTCAAGAGCTCTTAGGTCACGCATCCCTTCTTACAACTCAGATCTATACGCATGTGCAAAAACAAAACCTTCAAGACACTGTGAGGATGCATCATCCTCTGGCTTAGTGTTTTGTAATCGTAAAACTGTCTTTTATCTCATCATTGTCTGTTAAAAATTTTTCACTTAGAGTTGTGGGAGTGATCTCTAAAATAACAGAGCCGGAGATTGCGTAGCCAATTGGAAGTTCAGGGATATTTAGTGTTCCTGTATCAGCCTTTGAGCCTGAGCCATCTACTATGTATATTACACCACTATTTGGAGTTTTAGCCAAAGGTTTTGTATATGTATGAAGATCTATTTGCTCTACATGTAAGGTTTCATTAAAGCTTTTACTCTTGCCCGTATGGTTTACAAGGAGTTTACTACGTTCATACATATGAGAATGTCCACTCATTACCAGATCCACATCATACTTATCAAAGATCGGCGTAAAGTTTTCTCTCATCTCTTTCATACGTCCACCACTGTCGCGAGGGTTATTTGACTTATGTGAACCATCTGAATATGGAGGATGGTGAAAGGCCACAATCGTCCAGTTCTTTTTGTTTGCTGCAAGATCTTTTTTGAGCCACTGCGCCATTTTTCCCTTAGCGCTTCTATCTTCTGTTTCACTGTCAAGCATGACAAGATGAAAGTTTGCTTCATCGATAGAATAATATTTTTCACTATTACTTGCAACTCCGCCACTTTCACCTTTTGTAGGAAAATCGAAGATATCATAAAAAGCCCAGCGTCTTGCATCATGGTTACCGATGACAGCCCAGACATTTTTTTGTTTTATCAGCTCTTTATATGAATCAAAAAGATCTTTATTGTATTGTTTTTGTGTTCCGCTGCTGTACGCATTATCGCCTAGCATAAGCCAGAGATCTATTTTAGAAAGGTTATTATCCACATACGAGAGCATTGCACGGTAAACGTTTCGCTGATTTGCAGAATTTTCTCCAGTATCGCCAACAACCCAAAGACGTTCAAGATCTTTTTTAGTGTTAAGAGTACAAAAGACTCTGTTCGTGTTATCAATGCTGAGTGAAGTTGTATTGACTTTATAGTTATAACAAGTGTCAGGTTTGAGCCCTGTAAGCGTAATTGCGTGGTATTTATCGGCCTTTTGTTCACCTACATGCGAAGTGCCCGTTGGGTGTAAGCCATCTGCATAATCAACACTGTCTATTTCAGCTTTTGGTGTCTGCCATTTGAGTGTTATAGCATTTTGTGTTTGCATTTGAAGATATGGCTGTCTTGGTAGAAATACATAACTGTCATAAGCAACGACAAAAAATCTTCCGATGCCATAAAGCAGGGCAATGGTAAATAACGCAATAGCGATTCTTTTTACAATTTTCATCTAATTTTTTCCTTTAGTTTTGAGTAAATGTAAAGAGTTGAAAGGGTTCCAAAGAGGGCACCTGCAGTGATATCACTTAAAAAATGATCGCTCGCCATGATTCTTCCGCTGACAAATAATACAGCGAGAGATAGCCACAGAATTTTTTGTTTTGGAAAAAGCAGTATAAGATAAATTGCCACTGCAAAAAGTGTTGTGGAATGTCCTGATGGAAATGATGTATAGGTCGTTGTCGCATCTACAATCGTTGTAATGTGAGTTTTAAACTTTTCTACGATTCCCATATCAAAGTTTTGAAACAGTAGAAATCCATATTCATCTTCACCATTTCGAAGTCCCCAAGGACGGATTCTTCCAAATAAGTTTTTTAAGATGAGGCTGAGTAGTCCTGAAAAAAGATTGATATAAAGTAAAAAAAGAAATCTTTGTGCATAAAGCTCATTTTTTTTGAAAAAACGAAAGATTATAAAACCGCCTATTGCAGTTGCAAAATACCAGTTTGATTCTCCAAAGATACTTAAAAAATCTCCCAGAGATTCGTAAGTCGATGCATTTGCTAAAAAATACTCGGCTATTGGTCTGTCAAGATAGAAATAGGAAAAAAATATAAAAGAGATTACTGCCGAAATAAAGAAAGCATATTGTTTTTTAGATAAGTTCATTTGAGCCCTTGGTAGTTCTTACATGTAAGCAGATTTATCGTGTTTACTTTGTGATTACCCAATGTGATATCGAAGCTTTTATTTTGTGTAATAGAGTCACATTTCATATAAGTAGCCATATTTTTATGAAAGAAATGGGTGTCTATGATAATGAGGTCTTTGCCAAGTGGCGAGCCTTTTTGCCAAAGATCAAATTGATCGAACCTGTCATCTATGAGAAAGATGTTACTTCTGTATGGATGATTATAATATAGTGCGCGTGATGCAAGAGTCCAGTTTGTCACGGCAAGGGAGTCTTTTTTATCATCTTTGATAAGAGAGTTTGCTTCTTTCATAATCGTGTCCCAGCCATAAATATCGCGATGAAGCGACTGATAATCAGGCTGAGGAATGAACTTGAAACCAAGCTCGGCGTATGTAATAAGTGAGAGTAAAAGTCCAAAACCGATGCTACCATGTAAGGCTTTTTTGTAGCCTTTAGTGAGTTCTAAAACGTAATAACTTCCAATAGGAATAAATAGCAGATAAAAGAGTGCGCTCCAGTGAGGTAGGGCAGGTTTGAAAAGTGAAGCATATGTGAAAAATGTTATGAGTACAAGTCCAAAAAGTCCAGATAAAAAAAGCGTATCATTTTTACTTTTTAAAGCTTTATAAAGTCCATAAAAAGCGACGGGGAAAAGAAGAGGATTGTAAGCTCCAAACTGCGCTCCGATAGAGCTTATGATGGAACTCCAGCTAATATGTGTTGCTCCTACAACATGATCGCTTTGGTAGGTAAAACTTATCCAGTGGTGTTGGATATTCCAGTAAATTACCGGTGAGATAAAAATGAGTGCAATAACTATGGCTGGAAAAATTTTAATAGAAAAAAGTAGATCCCATCTTCTCTTAATTATGACATAGAGTAAAATTGGCACTAGAAATAAGACAGCCGTATATTTTGCAAGCCCGCCAACTCCGAGTAAAACACCCAATAAAATCCAAGAGGAAAAATCAGATCTTTTTTCAAGTTTGATAACTGTCCAGATAATAGGAATGATAAGCAAAAAGAGAAAAGTGTCAGGCAAAAGCATTATAAACAGGGCATTAAATAGAAATGACGCATGCAAAGCCAATACAGCAATAAAGGCTGTTCTTGAGTTTTTATTGATGTCGTAGATGAGTTTATAGACAAATATTGAAGTAAAAAATCCGATGAGAATCGCACCAAATCTTGCTCCAAACTCATTGACTCCAAAGATGGATGTGAATAAAGCGTCTGTCCAGCCAACCAGAGGCGGATGGTCAAAATAGCTCCAGTCGAGATTGATGCCATACAAAACATAATGTGCTTCATCGACTCCAAGCCCTACATATAAGGCTAGGCTTAGTCGCACAATGGCTACAAATGTGATGAAAAGAAGAAGCGGGCGATGCTCTTTAGTGAGATAGTGCATCGAGTTTGAATTTCAGCGTGTTAAAAACCCAGTCAGGTGTGATGACTTGGATACATTGATTGTCAGTACATGGCGTTTTTCTATGGTTTGAAGCGCTCACACAAGGACTGCAAGCCATTCCTGCAAAGATAGGAGTCGTAGGTCCAAGAGAGCCATACAATGCCGGAGTCTCAGGGCCAAAAATAACGAAAGTATGCATATCTGTGATAGAAGCAAAGTGTGCGGGGCCTGAGTCGTTTGTGAGCATAAATGCGCTCAAAGAATAGAGTGTCGGAAGCTGTAAAAACTTCACGCCTCCCGCAAAGTTGATACATCTTGTATCAGCAACACAATCAGCTAAAAGTTGAGCTCCATCAAACTCAGCAGGTGCGCCAGTTAAAAGTACAACCGCTTTGTCATTGTAAGCAAGAATTTTGTTGATCACTTCACAGTAGTTTTTTCTATCCCATCTGCGTTGTGGAAGCAGGTCTGAGGCATTTGAATTTACTAAAATAACGGGATTTATATTTGCATCAAATCCCTCATACTTTGAAGCGATGATTTTTAAAACTTCTTGTTTATCTGCTTCATCAATCACGGCTTTTGCTATTTGGATCTCGCTGTCTGGGATGATGCGTTTTGTGTATGGAATCTCTTCATTTGGATTTAAGAGTGCGTCCACAAGAGCCACAAAACTTTTTGCGATATGTTGGTGTGGATTGTAGGCCACTTTTTTCGTTAAGAAATCTCCGCGGTAAAGTCCTTCATTATGAAAACTATGAAAGCCGACACGGTTTTTTGCACCGCTTACAAACGATAAGAGCGCGGTAACACGAGAAAAAAGCTCTAAATCTATCGTAGAGTCGATCTTCATTTTACGACACCAAAAGATAAATTTGATGGCACTTATGATTAAAGAAGCGATTGAACTCTCATCGAGCATATAAACATTTTTGCTCTTGACCGTGCCAAGAAGGTCAAGACTGATCTTGTTTTTGCTAAATATGACAAAGAAAAGTTCGCCCTCGATGTTGGCTTTGAGCTTTCTCATAGCTGGATCGACGATGATGGCAGATCCCATTTCGGAGAGTTCTATAAGTAAAACATTTTTTGGTTTAACCGTCTCAGAAGAGCGAAAAATATTGAGAGTTTTATCGAGTATCGTACCGATAAAAGCAAGGGGAATACCCACATAATAATCTACTTTTCGCATCATATCTACATTCATAATTTATCCTATTGTTTTAGTTTTTTTTGTGACGCCATTGATCCAAAAGTAAGCTCCAGGAAGCGCACTGATGATGAGTAATATTCCATAAAGAATGGAGATCGCCAAAATCTTGGTTTTATCTTCATACACAAGCATCAATATCCCAACCATCGCACCCTCACGGATTCCCCATCCTGCAAGTGAAAGAGGTACTATCATAAGTAAAAATACGGGTGGAATAGCGATAAGAAATATCTGAAAATCAAGTTTGACATCGATGCTTAGTGCTATAGCGTAGATTGCCATAACCGTGAGCAGATGCACAGCTACGGAGATTGCGATGTGCTTGATTAAAACTTTTTTGTCTGCATAAAGAGTATTGAGTCTGTTGGCAAGTCTGTGAAAAAGGTTTAAAAATTTATAGTTTTGTAAAAAAGCTATTTTGTTGAGAAAAAAGAGCAAAGAAAAACCGACAATTCCCGAAAAAGAGATGAAGATAATGAGATAAGAAAAATTTGCTTCAAATGTTCCGAAAAAGAAGATAGTAGAAAGAAGGTTAAGCACCAATAGACCCACAAGCCCTACAACTCTGTCAACAAAAACCCCGTAAAAAGCCTCTTTTTTTTCATATCCTTGTGCTGTAAGATCCAAAACACGCACGGCATCTCCGCCGATGCTACTTGGGAGGACTTGATTGAAAAAACTGCCTTTGAAATAACTTTTTACATAAAACGAGAGAGGTTCGTTAAATACAAGAAGTTTGCTGATAGCTCTCCAACGGTAAGCTGCAAAATAAGTGCTTCCAAGTTGTAGGATAAGCGCAGCTAAAATATCGCCACCATGACTCTTGGCCAAAACTGCGATAAGGGCATAAAAATCTATATATTGAAACAGATAGTAGAAAATTGCAGCGGTAATAAGCAGCTTTAAAATATTTTTCATTAACAACCAAAATCTAAAATAAGGAGATATTTTATCTAAAAAATTGTTAATTATTGACTATTGGATCTGTAAGACGGTAGATATAAAATGTTTTGGTAGAGTGTACTCCATTTATAACCGTCAGTGTGTTGAGCAGAGTGACACTTTTATAAACTTTTATAAGTTGTGGATAGCTGTCAAGGTCATGTGCTAAATAGAGCCCATTTTGGAGATAGTTTTTCTCTCTCCACATATCATATTGGCTGTATCTTGATGATATACCAACATCAGAGTTTGGATGATTAGGAAGATAATATTTAAGATATGCGGCAGTGGTAAGGTGGTCTGCGTAAAAGCTGTCGCCGGTTTGTATATATTTCGCTAAGAGCTTGACGGCTTCTTTATTTCCATACATCCTCTCTTGAACATAAGGCAGATAAAACATAAAAGCAATTCTCGCCAATACCGTGATTAAAATAGCGACGATAAGTCCTGCTTTAAATGTTTTTTTAAGCTCATATTTTGAGATGAGGATAGCCAAAAGGATCGTTCCGCCGATATATGCGGGAGCAGTGTAGTTGAGCATCATCCTTGAATAGAAACTTTTATAGAAGAAAAAAAGCAGAGTTACAACGACACTAAGAGCGATAAAAAAGAGTTTGTCATTTTTAAAGTAGAGCTTATCTTTGATCAAAAAGAAAAAGAGCAGAGCTGTAAATACAGGAGAAAACATTCCGAATTGTCCTCCAAAAAACTCAAAAAAGAGATTCGGATAAAGAGTGGAATCTTCACTTGCTCCATGATGAAGTTGAAACATAAAACTGATCCAGTCATGCTGGTAATTCCAAAAAATCATCGGTGAAGCAACAATGAACGAGATAATCATTGTGACATACATGTAAGGATTTAAAAATAGATCACGTCTTTTTAAAATGACAAATAAAAGAACACCGGCGATGTATAAAACAGCCGTATATTTACTTAGCATCATCATCCCTAAAAATAGACCTGTGAGAAGAAAATCTTTTCTCTCTCCTATAAAAATCGCTCGGTAAGTATAATACAAAGAGATACTCCAAAAGAGTGAAAGAGGAGAATCGGGTGTCGTGATGATGAATCCGGCATTTGTGAGTGCGACAGATAAAAAGATCAAAACACTGTTGAGAGCTGTTTTTTCATCAAAGATGAGTTTGGTAAGTTTAAAGATATATATCGCAGAAATACTCATGCTAAAAACATTTACAAGACGTACTCCCCATTCGCTTTGAGAGATAAAATTTGTAAGATATATCATAAATGCAATCATCGGTGGATGATCATAATATCCCATTTGGATATGCTTACTCCACATCCAATAATATGCTTCATCACCATGTAAAGGTAAAAAAGCATTGTATATCGTGCTAAAAATTGCTAAGAAAAGTATCAAGAGATAAGCTGATGAAGTTGGATTTTTGTATAGAGTTTTGAGCATATTTTTTTATTCCACAGATGGTTAAATTTGCAAAATTATACTTAAAAATCGGTTGATTAATAAATCCGCTAAGTAAGTTTGTGGTATCATAAGTCAAAAATTAGCAAGTGTTGAACTAAGGTGAGTAGATGGATTTAGGTACAGTAATCGGTTTAGTCTTGATCTTGGCACTTCTCTTTGGTGCCATGGCGATGGGTGTTGGAATCGGTGCCTATATTGATATTCCTTCTGCCTTGATTGTTATCGGCGGTTCAATGGGCGCACTCCTTATATCATTCAAAATGGAGCAGATGAAGGGGTTTGTAAAGGTCTTTATGATTGCAATCAAGCCTCCACAGCAAGATGTTTCTGCTCTTATCAAAAAACTTGTAGACTATGCGACTCAAGCCCGTAGAGACGGGATTCTTGCATTGGAAAGCGCTACAAATACAGAAGAAAATTTATTCTTAAAAAAAGGCCTTTCTATGGCAGTGGATGGTAACGAACCAGACACGATCCGATCTCTTTTAGAGATTGAGATGGATCAAACAAGCAGCCGTCATAAGGGTAATTCAGCGATGTTTAGTAACTGGTCTGGGCTTGCAGGTGCTATGGGAATGGTTGGTACACTGATCGGTCTTGTTGCGATGCTTTTAAATATGGCTGATCCATCAGCCATTGGGCCTTCAATGGCGGTTGCTTTGCTTACAACACTTTATGGTGCAATGATTGGAAATATCTTCGGTGGTCCAATCGCAAATATTCTTAATATTCGTAATGAAGATGAGATTCTTGTAATGCAGATGATAGTAGAGGGAATTATGTCCATCCAAGCTGGGGATAATCCTAGAACACTAGAGGGAAAACTTCTGAGTTATCTTCCTCCAACAGCTCGTGAAAGTCAGTTTGATTAATGGCTGCTAAAAAATGTCCTGATTGTCCTGAATGTATGCCGGATTGGCTGGCAGCATTTGGGGACTTAATGAGTCTGCTTCTGTGCTTCTTTGTACTTCTCCTTTCTATGTCAAGTATGGATGCAAAAAAAGTAAATGAGGCGATCGGTTCCCTTTCAGGTGCTATGAGTGTGCTAGAGGGTGGAACAAAAACAGAGATATCCAAGAAGAATCAGCAAGAAGCAACACCCGTAGAATCTCAAGATGAAACAAGCTCAACTGTCAATAAAATCTCTCAAGCAGCTTCAGATGCAAATGAGATGATGAAACAAGGACATGGCCCTGCAATCTCGGTTGAAGAAGCAGAAGATGGCTTTGTCATCAATCTGCCGGCATCAATGCTTTTTAAAGCAGGAAGTGCCAAAATCGATAACAGTGATGCGTTACTTTTTCTCAAAAGAGTTGCATTGATTATCGAAGGTGTGCCAAATAGCGTAGATGTGATGGTTAAAGGGCACACAGATAATAGTTCTCCCGATAAAATTTCTCCATATAAAGATAATTGGGAGCTTTCATCCGCGCGTGCGATATCTGTACTAAAAGAGTTGGTGATTGATGGTGTGCAGCCTGAACGAATCAGTGCCGCAGGATATGGAGAATACGCCCCTATAGCAACCAATGCGACAGACGAAGGTCGCACTGAAAATAGACGCGTAGAACTAAGTTTTTACGCTAAAAAATCTTCAAAAGATGGTAAGATGAAACAAAATATACTTGATAAAGCAGCAGAGATCAAATGATAAAAATTATTGTACTATTTGTTCTATTTTTAAGCTCTGTCTATGGCGCAAGCGGCGAAATACCGACTATAAATCTCTCTCTATCAGCACCGGACACTCCCCAACAGCTTGTAAGCTCATTAAATGTTTTAGTTGCTTTAACTATTCTCTTTTTGGCCCCGAGTCTTGTTCTTGTGATGACCACCTTTACAAGATTTGTCATCGTTTTTGGTTTTTTACGCCAAGCGCTTGGAACACAACAAGTTCCACCGACTCAGTTGATGGTTATGCTCGCTATGATCCTTACTTATTTTGTGATGGAGCCTATTGGTCAGCAGTCATATAACGAAGGAATAAAGCCCTACATCGCAAAACAGATAAGTTATGAAGAGGCTTTTGATAAATCAACAAAGCCTTTTAAAAGCTTTATGATTCGTAATACTAGAGAAAAAGATTTAGCTCTTTTTGTGCGTATTCGTCATTTGGAAAATCCAAAAAATATTGATGCCGTACCTTTGTCTGTCGTGATTCCTGCCTTTGTTATTAGTGAGCTCAAAACATCATTTGAGATAGGTTTCTTGATCTTCTTGCCATTTTTGATTATCGATATGGTTGTCGCCTCCATCCTTATGTCGATGGGTATGATGATGCTACCTCCTGTAATGATTTCTTTGCCCTTTAAGATACTTGTTTTTGTACTCATAGACGGGTGGAATCTGCTCATCGGAAATCTGATAGCCAGTGTAAAATAGGAGAAGTTTTTTTTGAATTGTAAATATTTTGGTGAATGTGGAAGTTGTAGAAATTATGAAAACGGCTATGAGGCTCAGCTTTTAAAAAAGCTTGATCTTAATGCTATGCGTTTTAAAGACCTTTATAATGCTGATTTTGATATTTGTAGATCGCCAGAGAGTGGTTATAGAGCAAGAGCAGAGTTTAAAGTCTGGCATATTGGTGATGTTATCCATTACGCCATGAATGCCTTAGAACACAAGGGTGCTGTTATTATCGATGAGTGTCCTCAGGTTAATGAGCATATTTTTGCATTGATGCCAAAACTTTTAGATGCAATAGGTCAAGCGGGTATCGGTCATAAGCTTTTTGGCGCGGATTTTTTATCTTCTTCAGATGGTGAAATCGCTGTTTCACTTTTGTATCACAAAAAGCTCGAGAGTGAGTGGGAAGAAAAAGCCAAAAAGATCGCGCAGAAACTCGGCATATCTATCATAGGCAGAAGCCGAAAACAAAAGCTTGTCGTCGGTCGGGATTATGTCACGGAAACCTTACATGTAAGGGATGTTGATTATAAATTTATGCAGGTTGAAAATAGCTTTACTCAGCCAAATCCAAGAGTCAATGAACAGATGATAGGATGGGCACTTGAACAGTTTGAAGATGCAAGCGGTGATTTGCTTGAACTCTACTGTGGAGCGGGTAATTTTACGATTCCTTTTGCTTCAAAGTTTGACAAGGTCTTGGCAACAGAGATATCCAAATCTTCTATAACAGCTGCAAAAAACAATATGGAATTAAACTCAGTTTCTAATATAGAGTTTGTCAGAATGAGTGCAGAAGAGTTTGTCCAAGCGCTTGATGGGGTAAGAGAGTTTCGCCGTATGGGAGAGATAGATATCGATGCTTATGCACTTAAAAATATTTTTGTCGATCCACCGCGTGCGGGGATGGATGAGGAGTCTTGCGCGTTTGCCGCAAGACATGAGACTATTCTTTACATCTCTTGTAACCCAGAGACTTTGCATAGAGATTTAGAGTTTTTAACTCGAACTCACAAGATAGAAAAAATGGCTCTTTTTGACCAGTTTCCCTATACAAATCATGTTGAGATGGGTGTGAAGTTAGTTAGACTATAGGCTCTTTATTGTTACTCTTAAAAAATAGCATTTCCTGTTCTCTGAGCAGACGTATCATGTTGATGGAACCACTCACACCCGTAGGATCTCCGGCTGTGAGTATATAACTCTTTTTCAAATTTAAAATACCGCTTTTTAAACCTTTATTTATAACTCTACTCAAAGATTCTCCAAGCGAACCTTTTTCTACCAAAAATACAGGTATAACGCCCCAAGAGAGCGTCAACTGAGATCTTCTTATCTCATCGTGTGTTATGGCATAGATTGGCATACTAGGACGATATTTCGCTAGTTTTCTCGCAGAACTTCCAGAGTTCGTCAAAGAGAGAATCCCGCTTACATGTAAGTCACGACTCAGCCTTACAGCTGACTCATCTATGGCATTTGTGACATCCTCTTTGTATATGTGCGAAAAATTGTAATAGGGATAGAGTTTTTCGGTCTGGGTAATAGTCTCAAACATTGTTTTAACAGCAAGTACTGGATACTCTCCAACAGCACTCTCTTCTGAGAGCATCACAGCATCAGTGCCATCAAGTACAGCATTGGCAATATCGCTTATCTCTGCTCTTGTGGCTCTTGGTGAGTCTGTCATGGAAAGAAGCATTTGTGTGGCAGTAATAACAGGTTTAGAAGCAGCATTTGCCTTTTTGATCAACATCTTTTGAATGTTTGGAACTTCGTAGTAGGGCACTTCGATACCAAGATCACCGCGTGCGACCATAATGCCATCTGATACTTCAAGAATAGCGTCTATATTTTCAACCGCATCAAACTTCTCGATTTTTGCGATAATCATCTGTTTGCCGCCAAGATCTTTGATGATCATTCTGGCTTTAAGCATATCTTGTTCATTTTGCACAAAAGAGATTGCCATAAAATCAACATTATTTTTGACACCCCACTGCATATCATCTTTGTCTTTTTGTGTGAGAATATCTACGTCAAGCCTTGTATTTGGAAAGTTAATTCCTTTTTTTGATGAGAGAATGCCATCATTTTCGACGAGAACAGTAACCTCATTTTCATTACATGTAAGTACTTTTGTGCGGATAATACCATCATAAAGATAGATATAATCATCTGCATGTATGCGAGAAAGTATCTCAGGATAGTTGATACTTACTTCATAACTATTTGCATCTTTTCGTCTACCGATAATATTTTTTTTATTAAAAGTGACAATATCGTTTTCTTTGAGTTCAAAGCTTTCTTCGAGCTCTCCGATACGAATCTTAGGACCGCTGATATCTTGTAAAACGCCTACGATAAGACCAGTTTGTTTAGAAGCTTCTCTTATATTTTTTAAGACTTGAGAGTGGTATTCATAAGTTCCATGGCTGAAGTTGAGTCTAAAAACATTGACTCCGGCATGGATAAGTTCAGTGATCTTTTGCAGATTCTCAGACGCGGGTCCGAGGGTAGCAATGATCTTGGTGCGTTTTTTCAAACTACTTGTTACCTACAAAGACACACATATCGACTAGGCGGCTTGAGTAACCCCATTCGTTGTCATACCATGCAAGAACTTTTAAAGTTTTGCCACCGACAACACTTGTCATATCCGGAATGTAAGTCGAGCTATAAGTTGAGCCTATAAAGTCACTAGAAACTCTTTTATCAGTGTCTATTTCGATAAGACCTGCAAAATTTGTCTCAGAAGCTTTAGTAAATGCCGCATTTACTTCTTCAACCGTTACATCTTTTTTAAGATTGACTGTTAAATCCACGACTGAAACATCAGGTGTCGGAACACGCATCGCATAACCGTTGAGCTTACCTTTGAGTTGAGGCATAACTAAGCCGATAGCTTTTGCCGCGCCCGTTGTTGTCGGGATCATATTGATCGCCGCCGCTCTTGCTCTACGTACGTCACTGCTGTGTTTTACATCTAAAATATTTTGGTCATTTGTATATGAGTGAATCGTAGTCATCAAACCATTTTCGATTCCAAATGCATCATCAAGCACTTTACAAATAGGAGCTAGACAGTTTGTCGTACAGCTTGCATTTGAGATAATTGCTTCGCCTTTGTACTCATTTGTGTTGATGTTTAAAACGTAAGTCGGAGTGTCATCTTTTGCAGGAGCGCTCATAACGACTTTTTTAACACCATCTTTAAGATATGCTTTTGCTTTTTCAGTCGTCAAAAATGCACCAGTACACTCGATGACAACTTCTGCCCCTGCTTGTCCGAAATCTAGCTCTTTTGGATCTCTTGTAGAAAATAGTGCTACTTTTTTGCCATCGATCATAATTGTTTTATCATCGATCACTTTTGCATCTATTCCAGTATGTACACTGTCGTATTTAAAAAGGTATTCAAGCATTTTTGGCTCAGCCGTTGTGTTGATTGCTACTAACTCTATATCATCACGTTTTGCAATTATTTTTGCTACTATGATGCCTATCCGTCCTGTTCCGTTGATTGCTGCTTTTATTGCCATGACTATCCTTTTTATTTGTTTACAACTTTACCCGTATTTTATAACAATTCAATGACATATAA
>JAVHRU010000111.1:0-27568 GCA_036171835.1 Sulfurimonadaceae bacterium
GTTATAACATAAAATATTGACACTTTGTGTAAAAAATTTAGATTAAAATATTCTGTCTTAGAAAGTATTCATTTTAGGAGATTTTGTTAGTTGAAAGAATGATTATAAAAAAGAAATATGGTGCGCCCGAGAAGATTTGAACTTCCACACCCGTAGGGCACTACCACCTCAAGGTAGCGTGTCTACCATTCCACCACGGACGCACGAAAAAAGGTTTTGTCAGCGGAAGCTGACAATGAGGTATTTTTTAACTGATTAAGCTAAAAATGGGTTTGCATATAATGCAATAAGAGCGATTACAAGTGTATAAATAACTTGCGCTTCGATCATAGCCAATGCGATAAACATTGTAGTCATTAGCTTTCCGCCAAGACCTGGATTACGTGCAGTACCAGCGATAGTTGCAGCAGCAGTATTACCCATACCGATAGCTCCGCCAAGTGCAGCAAGACCAAGACCAACACCAGCAGCAACTACTGAGTAAGCTTTTAAAGTTTCGTTTGCAACTTCACCATCAGCAGCGAATGCACCAGCAGCTAAAGCTAACATTAAAAATAGAATTTTTTTCATATGATTCTCCATAAAGATTTTCTTACAAAGTCCGTTCGGCTTACGTATCCCTACTTATCACTTTGAGACCGCAATGATACTCAAAATAACTTTAAAGTTTTATTTAGTTTGCACGACCTAAGCCGATTTTACTACCTTTAAACTCTAAAATTTCAACTCTTATAGCATCGCCCTCTTTTAAAACATCAGATACTCTTTCAACTCTGCTATCAGAAATCTTAGAAATATGGATAAGACCGTCAGTTCCACCAGGAAGCTCAATAAACGCACCAAAGTCAACAATCTTTTTTACTTTTCCATCTACGATATCACCAACTTTATACTCTACTTTATTTTCTTTTGATGAAGAAGCAATATTTTCTATATGCTCTTTTGCCGCAGAAAGATTATTTTTATCTGTACCCGAGAGTTTTACTTTTCCTACTTTTTTGTCTATATCAATAGCAATCTCAAATTTTTCGATAATCTCACGGATTGTTTTTCCAGCTTGACCAATAATGTCACCAATGATACTTGGATCAACATGAAAGATATTTGTCGTCGGTAAAACTCCATGATTAAATTCGATAGCTTCAACAGCTTCATGCATAATATCTAAGATATGAGCACGCCCCTCTTTTGCCTGATACAGTGCTGATTTAAGAACTTCAAGACGAATGCCTCCAAGTTTGATATCCATCTGCATTGCAGTGATACCATCTCTTGAACCTGTCACTTTAAAGTCCATATCTCCATCATGATCTTCAAGCCCCATGATATCACTAAGAATAAGATGTTTATCACCCTCACTTACCATACCCATAGCAATACCGGCAATCATATCAGATGTCTCAATATCTGCTGCGCGAAGAGCCATATAGCCGCCACAAACTGTAGCCATCGAAGAGGAGCCATTTGACTCTAAGATTTCAGAAACTAAACGTATTGTTTGACCTTCCATATTTAAAATTGGTTCAAGCGCACGTTTTGCCAAGTTTCCATGACCAAGTTCTCTACGTCTTGGAGCGCCGATTGGTGATGCTTCACCAACTGAAAATCCTGGGAAGTTGTAATGCACCATAAAATTTTCATTTTGAGTTGCAGAATCTGTCAAGTTTTCATACATTTGCGCATCTTTTGGTCCACCAAGGGTTAATGAAACAAGAGCTTGAGTTTGACCACGAGTAAAAAGACATGATGAGTGAGCGGATGGAAGGACATTTGTATCTATCTTGATAGGACGAACTTGATTAAGCGCTCTTCCATCAGCACGAACATTGTCTCTTAAGATCATATTTCTTACAACATCACGCTTTACAGTTTCAATAGCATTTTTAAGATCAAGTTCATTCCATTCTGTATGCTCTTTTAAAATCGTTTTTCTTAAAGATCTAAGCGCAGTTGAACGTTCACTTTTTGCCATTTGCACAAGTGCTGCCTTAATATCTGCGATGTGATGCCCAGCTACATACGTAAGCATCTCATCATCTATATGATGTGCTTTAAGCTCTAAAGGTTTTACTTCTTTTGTAAACACTTTAAACTCTTGTTCATATAACGTGTTTGCATCTCTTAATATTTTTTGCGCTTGCGCTAGGATCTCTATGAGTTCATCTTCTGGCATCGCATTTGCAGAATGTATCTGCATGGTCTGAGCCATCATTGCTGGGTCTAATACAGGATCAACCAGCGGTCCTTCACTCAGGCCAAAGAAGTCAGAACCTAAAGAACGCATCTCTATCATCAACATATCATCTTTTGTACCTGAAAGATAAAGATCAAATGTTGACTCATTCAACTCTTTGATAGTTGGATTAAATATCAATTCTTCGCCGATTTTTGCTACACGCACACCGCTTACCGATGTACTCATATCAATATCTGAAACATAAAGTGCTGCTGAAGCCGCATTAAGAGCAAGCACTTGAAGGTCAGCATCCTCATCGACACTTAATACTAAAATGGATATCTGAGTCGGATGACCAAAACCTTTTGGGAAAATTGGTCTTAGAGATCTGTCAACTATACGTGATGTTAAAGTTTCAAAATCACTTGGCTTTGATTCGCGTTTAAAAAATCCGCCTGGAATCTTTCCGGCCGCATAACTTTTTTCAAGATACTGAACCGTTAAAGGTAAAAAATCATCCTCAACTATTTCTGTTTCATCAATAACTACAGTAGCAAGGATAACAGTGTTACCACTTCTTAACCACGCCGCACCATTTGCCTGACGTGCAACTTCATTAAATGAATAACTTTCTTCTCGGTTGGTCAATGCCAAATTAATATCATATTTCACTTCTAACTCCTAGGTATTTTTCAATCATCTTATTCTTGATTTTTCATAATATTCGTATTCTATCTTAAATGAACTGACGAACTCCTCTAAGCTTATAATCCTTACATGTAAGCTTTTTTACGATTATTGAGTAACACTTGGTAGTCTATAGTTAATCTCTGAACCGCCTATAGGCTTTAGAGTAATCGTAAAAAAGATATATTTATCATTTAAAAAGGATGCAGTATTATCAGCATTGAGGACTGGTCTTACATTTTCTACATAACGAAGTCCGAAATCCCAGCATCTTTTTGAGTACAAAAAACCAATCTCTGCACTTTTCTTTTTTGCAGCTTCAACATCATAATTATAGCTTCCAAAATAACTGTAATGCTCATTATATTTATAAGAAAATCCAGAAGTCAAGTATTTGGTAAATCTCGGTACCGTAGATGTCGGAGCTAAAAAAGTATCTTTGTAAAGATAAGAAAGATTGAATGTAATATTTTGATTTGTATAGCTCACACTGTTTAATGTTTTAGCAATAAGATTTTGGTCATAATCGTAAAAAGTATCGTTGTAGTATTTAATATTTTTTGTGACCCTATAATCAAGTTCATTTTCTATCTCACCGAGTTTGCTTTGTCCTCCCGTGTAGGAGATTTGCTGTGCAAGTCTATGATATAAAATCTGTTCTCCCTCTTTATCAAAAAGATACTGGGAAAAATCAAGTGCTGTTGTTTCAGTGACATTATTTATCGCATAGAACTGGCACACATCCGCTGTTGGATTTGTTGCACACTCCTGTGGAGCTGATTTATAAAAACCATAATTCGAGTCTGATCCTGGTCTTGTGTATGTTACACCAAACACTACGGTATGGGTAAAATCATCATATGCTTTTGTAAGGTTCGTGTTAATGTTAAAGACATTGTACTGCCTTAAAAACATACCGTCTTCATATGCATTTGGATCTTGTCCAACTTCTTGTCCTGCATAGGCTTGACCATTAAAAGCGATATGTTCTGCAAACAACTGCGACTGATAACTTAAATTGAGATATTCATCAAATAAAGAAGTTTGAAGCGTGATTGGAACATTCAAATCACTTCGCACCGCTTTTTTTCCAAGTTCTCTGTAAAGATTTACAGAGGTGAGATCTACGTTATATAAGAGATGATCTCCAAGTAGTGTTGTAAGATAGTTGTGATACTGCAGAGTCGGTAGCTTCTCGATCGTTTGTGCATTGCTCTCCAATAAAAGATTCTGATAGTACTTAAAGTAACTTCCAAAATAATTCTTATCCGTGTTGTAAAACATATTTACTTGAGAGAGTACTTGGTTTGCTGTTACATTGTTAATAGTATCAGCAGTTGAAAGGTTGATATAATCGACATCATTCATCCAGCTAACATTTGCATAAATACCCGATTGTCCACTGAGATCAGTACCAAACCATTGGTTTAAAAAATCACTATTTTCATATTTAAAGTCAAATCCATAGTGTGTTTTATGTGCAAGATTATTGTAATTAATATAGCTTTGGCTCTCTTGAAAATATCCTGTCGTAAATGAGCCATGTGAGAATTTTGAATCAGTAAAGCGAAATGTTTCATAAGAACCAAATCCTCTTAAAGTTCTCAGTTGTGGCTTGAGCTCAAGATCCCACCAATTATCAACTGCAATATAAATAGGTTGCTGATAATAAAAACCCTCATCACTAGAAATCCCAAATGCAGGAATCAATAATCCAGAACGTCTCGTAGTATCGAGTGAATACCCAAAATAAGGCATATAGAAGATAGGAATATCGTATATGTAGAGTCTAGCATTATAAAGATTCATCCATTTATCTTCGCCGTTATAGTTGGATGAACTAAACTTTATCTTCCATAGCGGTTTGTTTGGATTACATCCAGATACCATACCCGTTGTAATGTCATAATACTTATCTTTGATATTTCCTTTTTCCGCACTCACCCAAAGTTGGCTTTTTTGTTCAAGCATGTAAAAAGGTTTAAACTCACGCTCTTTATCGGCGATATTTAGCCGTGCATAATCACCTAAAAGCTGATATTTATCACCTTGCGTAGCTCTGACATTGCCAAAAAGTTCTAAAGTACCAGTTTTTCTATCATAAATGGCATCTTTCGCGCTTAGATAATAGTCTTTATATAAGACTACAACATCATCATTCGCATGTACAATCTCGTTTTCAGCGTTGAGATGTGTAGCGTATATCTCAACTTTATTTGGATCATTTTCAATGCTGGTATTTGTATCAAAAGTTGTATTGGTAGCGGTAGCTAGCTTAGTTAGTGTTGTGTCGTCATCACACGTCGTATTTGTATCTGCTCCAAGCAGTGTAAGCGAAAAAAAAAGAAAAATGAACCAGATTTTATGCATTTATGACCAATGTCTTTGCACTGAAATCATGCCAAGTCTGTCTAGTAGGGTTGAGTACTCCCCATAAAAAACCTAAATAAAATATTATCTCGCTCAGTATACGAAAAACTGCTCGGTTAAAAGCAACAAGCGGTCTGGGTTTCTCAAGCGTTGAGACTTCTATCACACGTATTTTTAGAAGAATTTTTCCAACACTTGCACCATATATAGAAACAAAAAATGTCTGATAAATAATTTTTAAAGCCATGTATTCCAAGACATAAGAGTTTGTTAGCGCAATCATCTCTTCAAATGTTGTTGCCTGTACAAAAGAGTTCCAAATGATTGCAATAAAGATAAAGGAAAGAAGAAGCTCATCTATAAAAAAAGCCCATGACCTTCTTGCAATTGTTGCTAGCGTAAACTGCTCTCGATTTAGTAGATTTTCAATCTCTTCATTCATCAAAAACTCCCTAGAGTGCTTGGTAAGCTATATCTGTACGAAGTTTTTTACCCACATAATGTACTTGACCGCAAAGCATGTACGCTCTATCCCTAGCTTGCTTGATTGAATCACCCACACCTACACAAACTAATACTCGTCCGCCTGTCGCGTACAGTGTACCATCTTCTTTTGTAACACCGGCATAAGAGATATGTGTATGATTTAAAATCTCTTCATGCACTATATTATCTACGACAATCTCTGCTGGTTTAGAGTCACTATATGGATAGTTTCCACTTGCCATCACGACACCTACGGCGTATTTATCTTCAAACTCAACATTAAGCTCATCCAGTTTACCCGTTGCCGCTTTATAGAAAAGCTCACGCGCCGGTGTTTTCATCAAAGGCATAAGTATTTCACACTCAGGATCGCCAAAACGAACGTTAAATTCTAAAGTAATAGGCTCACCGTTTACGATCATAAGACCGATAAAGAGAACACCCTCAAAAGGTGCTCCCTCTTTTTGCATTCCATCAAGCGTAGGACGGATAACACGATCTTTAACTTTTTGATAGATCACATCATCGACTAAAGGTGTCGGAGCATATGCACCCATTCCCCCTGTATTTGGTCCTTCATCATTATCTAAAAGACGTTTATGATCTTGTGCGGCAGGAAGCAAAATATAATCTTTTCCATCACAGATAGCAAACATTGAAAGTTCATAACCATCTAAGAACTCTTCTACGATTACACTTTTGCCTGCATCACCGAAACTTTTTCCGCTGAGCATCTCTGAGACTGCAACTTTTGCTTCATCATAAGTCATGGCGATAATAACGCCTTTTCCTCCGCAAAGACCATCTGCTTTTACAACTATAGGAAGAGAAAGTGTATCAATAAACTTGAACGCTTTATCGATCGAATCTGTCTCTACATAACGAGCCGTTGGGATATTATATTTCGCCAAAAAATTTTTCATATAAACTTTTGAGCCCTCAAGACGCGCTGCTTCTTTGCTTGGTCCAAAAACCACAAGCCCTTTTGCTTTGAAGATATCAACGATTCCCTCAACTAAAGGAGCTTCTGGTCCTACAATAGTGAGTTCTATGTTATTTGCTATTGCAAAGTCTGCGAGTTCATTATAATCTTTGATTGAAAGGTTTTCACCGAGCTGGTCAGTCGCGCCGTTTCCTGGAGCAAAATAGAGTTTTTCAACGACAGAATCTTTTTTTAACATACGCCCGATCGAAAATTCACGTCCGCCGCTTCCAACAACCAAAATATTCATACAAATCCTTAACAAAAATATATCTTTAATAATTCACATAAAATATCTAACAAAATAGTTTATAAAAAGTATCATAAAGGCCCGAGCAGCCGTTGTGCAAATAGCTTCGGTTCTCAAAGCTAAAAAAAATCAGCAAATCAAGAGTCCCATCAGGCGACAGTCTCTCGGCAGAGTTAACATACCTCAAACGAGATCATCGACACACAAGGACTACTACCAATTCACTAAAAGTAAATGTAGAACCCTCTCATACGCACTTAGTCGAACCGCTCAGAAGGAAATTATACAATTTTATTTCTTACTTAATGCTATAATCGCGCTATGAATTACTACGCAAATGAGCTTCAAGCACTCAAAAAATCCAATCGTCACAGAACTCGTGAAATCGTTGATTATACGCTTCAAGATTTTGCTTCAAACGACTATCTCGGTCTTGCTTCAAATAAAGAACTTCATACGCTTACATGTAAAGAACTTTCTCTCAACCCCGTTCATGCTCCAAAAGCTTCTCTTTTAGTCAATGGCTATCATCAAATACATAAAGATTTCGAATCTGCTTTATGCGAAGCAAACGGTTTTGAAGATGGCGTTGTTTTAGGAAGCGGATTTAATGCAAATATCGCTCTTATCGAAGCATTAGTACGAAAAGGCGACACGCTTTTTATGGATGAAAAGTTTCATGCATCGGGTGTCTTGGCAAGTAATCTTGACGGCTTACATGTAGAGTTTTTTAAACACAACGATACAGATGAACTAAAACAGCTTTTAGAAGATTCCAAAGCAAAAAGAAAGATAGTCGCGGTCGAGGGAATCTACTCCATGGACGGCGATTTGATGGATAAAGAGATATTTACAATTGCCGACAAAGAAGATGCCATACTTATCGTCGATGAAGCCCATAGCAGTGGAGTCGTCGGTGAAAATCTTATGGGTGTCTATGATCTTTTTGATATAGAGATAAAACCAAACCATATCAAAATGGGCACACTCGGAAAAGCATACGGTAGTTTTGGAGCGTATATTCTAGCTTCTTCACACATCGTAGAGTATCTACTAAACCGTGCAAAACCCATCATCTATGCAACTTCACTCTCTTTATATGACACTCTACTTGCTCACAACTCTTTAAAATATATTTTACAAAACAAAGATGCTCTCAAAAAAGAGATAAATCTACGCCAAAAAATCGCGAAAGAACTCTTACATGTAAACACTCCTTCACTCATCATTCCTATCGTTTTAGGAGACAATAAAAAAGTCTTACATGTAAGGGATGAATTACGTCGTGAGGGATTTATGATCGGTGCTATCAGACAACCAACTGTTGAGAAAGCTATACTTCGAATTATCGCTCGTATTGATGAAGATGCCAAAACGTTTGAAACACTCTGTAAAAACGTAAAAGAGCTTCTCTAATGCAAGTATCTAAACTCCATATCACTCATAAAGAGAAAACTTTAGTCGATATCGATTTTAATATCAACTCCTCACTCGCTCTTGTCGGACAAAGTGGAAGCGGAAAAAGCCTCACGATAAAAGCTCTTTTAAATATGCTTCCAAGTGAGATGCAACTTACCTTACATGTAAAGAGTGATTTTGAACTCTGTGCGGGAAAAACGATAGGTTTTATTCCTCAAAATCCTTTTACAGCTCTTTCTCCGCTCACAAAGATTAAAGATCAGATATTTCTTCCCCGTACTGAAATAGATGAACTTTTTGAGCAAGTAAATCTCGATCTCACTCTTCTAGAACGCTATCCTCCGGAACTCTCAGGAGGACAATTGCAACGTGTTATCATCGCTATTGCTCTGAGTTCTCGTCCAAAACTTTTACTTCTTGATGAACCAACAACAGCGCTTGATGGGGAAACTCGAAAAAATATCATAAATCTTGTGCAAAATCTGCAAAAAAAACTAGGCTATGAACTTCTTTTTGTAACCCATGATATAGCCTCTGCAAAGCTGTTATGCGATGAAATATGTGTTATAAAAAACGGAAAGGTCATAGAATTTGGTAAAATGGCGAACGTATTACAAGATCCACAAGAGTTTTATACAAAAACATTAATAGAAGCAAACTTTGCAAACAGGAATTATCGCCAATGAAAAAATATCTTATTATCGCAGCCGTACTGCTTATCGCCACACCATTTGCGATGTTTTGGTACTACTATACTCAGGTTAAATATGATCTAGATAAACTCATCAACTATACGCCGGCCCTCACAACTAAAATCTATGACAAAAATGGCGAAAAGATTGCCAATATGTTTGATGCTGAAAATCGCTATTATGTTGCATTTAAAGATGTTCCGCCTCAACTTATAGAAGCTCTTCTAGCCATCGAAGACACATCATTTTTTGAACATGAAGGTGTGAACTTTGACGCGATCTTCCGTGCTATGCTCAAAGATGTTAGAGCTGGTAAAATGGTCGAAGGTGCAAGTACACTGACACAGCAACTTGTTAAAAATACCCTACTCACTCGTGAGAAAAAAATCTCAAGAAAAATGGTAGAAGTCATCTATGCAATAAAATTAGAGCATGAGCTGACAAAAGAGCAGATCTTAGAACGCTACTTAAATGAGATCTATCTTGGACACGGCTATTATGGGATCAGAACAGCGTCAGAGGGATACTTTCATAAAGATCTTAAAAACCTGACTCTCAAAGAGATCGCTATTCTCGTAGGACTTCCAAAAGCGCCTAGTTTTTACTCTCCGACAAAAAACTATGAGATATCTCTTGGACGCGCAAATCGCGTTATAGACAGAATGTTTTCACTTGGCTGGATAGATGAAAAAACGCATGATAATGCTAGTAAAGAACAGCCTCAAGTGTATGACTCAACCCTTACTCAAAATCAAGCGCCGTTTGTCGTTGATGAAGCAGTAAGAGAACTTACTAAAGAAATTCCCGATATCAAAACAGGTGGTTATGATATCTATACAACTATCGATCTCAACATGCAAAAAAGTGCAAACTTTGCAATCAAACAAGCATATAAAGAAGCGCTTGCAAGAACAAAATCTCGCGATAGCAACGAAAGTAACAACACTCAGCTCAATGGTGCTATGATCAGTATGGATCCATCAACTGGTATGATCCTCGCTCTTGTAGGGAGTGTTGATTATGCAAAAAGCTCATTCAATAGAGTAATTCAAGGTAGACGCCAACCTGGAAGTGCATTTAAACCTTTTATCTATCAGATAGCACTTGATCTGGGATACTCAGGAGCTTCTCAGTTAACCGATCTTGCTAAAACATTTGCTTATGAAAAAGATGGTGAAGAGGTAACATGGCAGCCTGAAAACTATGAAAAAGATTATCAAGGGGTTGTGAGTCTTCGAGATGCTCTTGTGCATTCTAAAAACCTTGCAACCATCAATATGGTAACAGATATAGGACTTGGAACAGTTATTCAAAAACTGAAAAACTATGGCATGTCCAATATCCCACATGATCTTTCTATGGCTCTTGGATCGATCACGCTTTCACCTATTGAGTTGGCACAATACTACAGTTCTTTTGCAAATCACGGACTACAAGTTCAGCCGTATTTGATTACAAGAGTTGAAAAAGATGGTATAGTTGTTTACACACACAAAACTATCCCTGCAAAACAGATCAGCACTCCTGCGCAGACTTATCTTTTAACAACAATTTTACAAGATGTTATCAGACGTGGAACAGGAACTCAAGCAGCAGTCGATGGAATAGAACTCGCTGGAAAAACAGGAACAACGAACAAAAATGCTGATGCATGGTTTGCAGGATTTTCTCCAACTATAGAAACAATTGTATGGTTTGGAAATGATGACAATACACCGATGAAAAGATCTGAAACGGGTGGACGTACAGCAGCACCTGCTTTTGCAACTTTTTACAGAGGAGTTTTAAAAAGCAACCCTCAAATTCAACGTAGTTTTACAAGACCTGATGGTGTCACAACCGGAGAGTTTGGAGGTAGAACAGAGTACTTTACTGATATCTCTAAACCTCCAAAAAGTGATACAGTAGAAAAAACAACCGAGCAATTAGTTTTCTAGGGAAAGTGTACAAATTTTAATGAGTGCAGTTCAGGTTATCCTGAACTGCTTTTTATTTTCAGCTTCTAGTGAAAAGCGCGATTTAGGGCAGAGAAAAGTGCTTTAATCGAAGCAATGGTAATATCGCTATCCACACCTACTCCAAAAT
This sequence comes from Sulfurimonadaceae bacterium, assembly GCA_036171835.1. Lineage (GTDB taxonomy): Bacteria > Campylobacterota > Campylobacteria > Campylobacterales > Sulfurimonadaceae > Hydrocurvibacter. Next base: position 11,148 of record JAVHRU010000111.1, read on the forward strand.
ACGACTCCAATTCACTATTTTGAATCTCTATATAAGCCACGGCATTTGCAGAACTTTGTTCACCGCAAGAGTGCTCTGAGTAAGATTTAATTGCAAAATTGTACTCACACTCTTTTGAAAGAGCATTTTTACATGCATCGATCGGGCCATTGCCTTGTCCCTCTGAGATAATCTCTTTGCCACTACATGTATAAGTGAGTTTACACCAAACATTTTTATCTTTGGACGTTGGAGAACTACTTGCAAAGTCAATAAGCTCTATGCCACCCTCAGATTCCAAATAAGTTTTTGTAAAGATATCAAGAATCTCAAAGTTATTCAATTCTCTTCCCTCTTTATCTGTTATACCTTGGATGATTCTTCCAAACTCTGGATGCATTTTTTTAGGTAGCTCATATCCAAACTCATTTTCTAGGATATAAGCGACACCACCTTTACCAGATTGAGAGTTGATACGAATAATTCCCTCATATGAACGCCCGACATCTTCAGGATCGATCGGAAGATAAGGAACTTCCCAAAGCGCATCATCTTTTAGCTTTTGGAATGCAAGTCCTTTATTAATAGCATCTTGGTGTGAACCTGAAAAAGCTGTATACACAAGCTCTCCAACATAAGGATGACGGCAATGCGTATCGATCTCTGTACATCTCTCAACCACATCCAAAACTTTATCAACATTTGAAAAATCAAGTTCACTATCCACTCCCTGAGTCGTCATATTTAATGCTAAAGTGATGATATCAACATTTCCGGTTCTCTCACCATTACTAAGTAAAGTTCCCTCTACTCTGTCAGCTCCAGCAAGGAGTGCAAGCTCGGTAGCCGCAACGCTTGTGCCGCGGTCATTATGAGTATGTGTTGATATTAACACATGTTCACGATTATCCAAATGTCTACTCATCCACTCTATCTGATCCGCATAAATATTTGGCGTCGCTACTTCAACGGTAGCTGGAAGGTTAATTACGACTGGTCTCTCTTTACATATTCCCCAGCGAGCCGTTACTGCATTACAAATACGAGCGGCAAAATCCAATTCTGTTCCTGTGAAACTTTCAGGAGAATACTCTAAACCAATCTCTCCATCATGTGATGCTTCATATTTCTTGACAAGATCAACACCTTCTAGAGCAAGCGCAATAATCTCATCTTGGCTTTTTTTGAAAACGATCTTTCTTTGTGCAACTGAAGTTGAATTATATAGATGAACAATCGCTTTTTTGACCCCTTGCAAAGACTCAAAAGTCTTCTCAATCAAGTGTTCACGGGCTTGAACCAAAACCTGAATCGTAACATCATCAGGAATCAATTTATCATCCACCAATCGGCGTAAGAAATCAAACTCCACTTTAGAAGCAGATGGAAAACCGACCTCGATAGTTTTAAATCCGATTTTGAGTAAGAGTGCAAATAGTTCAAGTTTTTTATCCATGTTCATTGGTGTAACAAGCGCTTGATTTCCATCGCGAAGGTCAACACTACACCAGATTGGTGCTTTTGTTATGCTGTTTGATGGCCATTTACGATCTGGCAAATCTATTTTTGGATACGGGCGGTACTTGCCCTGTGTTATTTGACTCATAAGAATCCTTTTCTTGAAATATTTAGCCGCACTCTTACATACAACTATTGGCGCAATTATATCTAATTTTATAAATGAGAAATTTTAAAAAAGGTTTGAAAAAGATTATTTAAGAGAGGAAAAAGGCTTACATGTAAGCCACAAAGCTTACATGTAAAGGTTAAATTAGCACTGGTAAGTAGTTTTAAACTCGTACGCTGTTGGACGACCTTCGTCTGGCCATACATCACGCTCAAATCTATAGTGTTGGTATGCATCGATAAACTCATCTGAAAATACCGGTTTTAAGAAATCATTATCACGAATCAATGCCTCTAACGCTCCACGAAGAGTGTGTGGCATTTGAGGAATCCCTTTTTCACGAATCTCATCAAGAGATAGTTCATAAAGATCTTCATCCATTGGACCAACTGGAACTTCTTTGTTTTTGATACCATCAAGTCCAGCCATCATCATAACTGCAAATGCAAGGTATGGACAAGCTGTAGAATCTGGAAATCTCATCTCAATACGAGTAGCTTTTTCGCCAGCACCGTATGGAATACGACAAGATGCAGAACGGTTTTGAGAAGAATAAGTTAATACACTTGGAGCTTCAAAACCTGGAAGTAATCTTTTGTATGAGTTCGTTGTAGGATTTGTAAATGCTGCTACTGCGCGAGCATGTTTAAATATACCGCCAACATAGTTCAGACCCATATCAGAGATGTTTGCATAGTTTCCTTCTTTATAGAAAAGGTTTTTGCCCTCTTTCCATAATGATTGGTGAACGTGCATACCATTTCCATTGTCGCCATAAAGTGGTTTAGGCATAAATGTAGCAGTTTTACCGTTAAGGTGTGCCACCATTTTTACAACGTATTTATATTTTTGAACATTGTCAGCTGCACCAATGATATCAGAGAAAACGATACCGATTTCATGTTGCCCTTGAGCAACTTCATGGTGACCAAGAACTACTTCAAGACCAACTTGCTCTAGTACTAACATCATCTCAGCACGTAGATCCACGCCAGAGTCAGTTGGAGCTACAGGAAAATATCCACCTTTTACACCTGGACGGTGACCCGAATTGTACATATCTGGGTAAGTTGTATTTGAATTCCATCCACCCTCATCTGTATCAATTTTGTAACCTGCTTCATTCATGTTATCAACAAATTTTACATCGTCAAATACAAAAAATTCATTTTCTGGACCGAAGTATGCAGCATCAGCAATTCCTAAAGACTCAGCATGTTTGAGTGCCGCTTTAGCGATTGAACGTGGACATCTTTCATACATTCTATTTTTGTAGATATCATAAACATCACAGAAAACGATGATTGTAGGATCAGCTGTAAAAGGATCCAAAAATGCTGTTGGTACATCAACTTTAAGTAGCATATCTGATTTGTTGATTGGCTGCCATGCATCGATTGAAGAACCATCAAAAGGAATACCGCCTTCTAAGTTACCTTCATTTATCGCACTCATACGGTAAGTAACATGATGCCATGTACCTTTGATATCTGTAAAACGAAGATCTACGAATTGAACTTCATTTTCTTTACAATATGTAAAGAATTCACTTATATTGTTAACAAATTTTCCCATTAAATCTCTCCTGAACTTATTTATTACGGATATTGTACCGAAGATTTATTCATTTTGAAGGAGTAAGAGTGATTAAAAAATAGGCAATTCTCTTTTTGTTTCGTATAGTTATCTATTTTTATAAGGCTTAAACAGTAGCAATAATGATGGAAGAAGTAAAAGATCAGCGATCAAAGCACTAAGCATTGCCAAAACGGTTAAAAGTCCAAAATAGATCGTAGGTGTAAACTCTGAAAGTACCAACACTAAAAAGCCAATCATAATGGTCACAGAGGTGTAATACATCGCATATCCTACACTTTGATGTGAGCGCTTCATCGCCTCGATATAATTAAAATCTTTTTGATATTCCTCTTTATATCTGTGCAAATAATGAATAGTATCATCTACTGCGATTCCTATGGCGATGGAAGCAATGGTAATACTCATCATATCAAGCGGAATATCAAAAGCACCCATCACTCCGAAGATGACAGATATTGGGATGATATTTACTGCCATCGCGATCATCATAATTTTTAAAGAACGGAAGAGAATGAAAAAGACGATTCCAAGTAAAATAAGCATAAGTCCAAGTGTTTTAATCTGAGAATTAAAGAGCGATTGAAGCATATTGTTATACAAGACCATAAGATTTGAAAGATGGATATTTTCTTCTTTAAGCCCTAATTTGTGAACGAGATCAAACTTTATTTTTTTTAGAAGCTCATCTCTTTTGAGTGCAGGATTTGAGTCCACAATACGCAGAGAAAAACGGACCTGATTTGCGTCTATATTTACATAAGGTGTGAGTACGATAGGACGAAATTTCTCTGGAAGCTCATTATAAAGCATTGCAAGTGCAAAATCATCCAGTTCTTTACCCTCATTTAGTCCGCGTCCGAGCTCCAACACTGTTCCAAGGGAAAGAACTTTTCCTACCTCTGGAAGTGACTCTAAGTAAGCATGGACTTTACGTACGACATCCATTTTATCGGCGGTAAACCAGTACTGGTTTTGATTTTTGATCGAATTATACTCGTCTTCAAACTCATCTAGCTCATCAGTAGAGGCTTTTGGAGCCTTTTGTATTTGAACTTTTTCTTTTGGAAAGTCCACTATGACATCTAAAGGTGTCGTTCCTCCAAGTGATTTGTCAATTACTGCCATACCTTTGTATATTTCTGTCGATTCTTTAAAATAATTAATAAAACTGTTTTCTACACGAATATGAAATGCACCTATAATGCTTAAAATAAAAATTGTAAGACTCACTCCTACAACAGCTTTTTTATGATGTAATACAAGATAGGAAGCTGCGTGAGTGATCGGAAAATTGACTGTATGAGAAGGTGTGATCTCAGATTTTTTCATAAGTACCAAAATGGCAGGAAAACTCAAAAATATCACAATTAAAGAGATAAAAATTGCGATGCTCATCATCCAGCCAAGCATTATGACGGGCAAAATTCCTGAAAAGATAAGCGAACTAAATCCTGCTATTGTCGTGATAATGGCAAAAAATGAGGGTTTTAATATAGAAACCACAGTCTGAGCAGCTAACTCTTCTTGAGGAAGATGTGGATGAGTAGAAATAAGCTCTCTATATCTGACGATGAGATGGATGATCATAGAGATCGTGACGATGAGCTGTAAAGAGATAAAATTGGACGAGACGACGGTTACTTCAAATCCAAGCAATCCAAAAAGTCCTGTCGATGCTACAATAGAGGCAGTAGAGATAATGACTGGAATAACAACCCATTTAAGCTCTCTAAAAACACTGTATAACACAAGTACCAAGATAAGTAAAACGATGCCTCCATAGGTTTTTATATCATTTTTCACATAACTAATCATATCATCGGCTATCATATCCACGCCGCCTAAAAAAAGTTGGGCATCTTTGGAATGATTTTGCATCACTGAACGTATCTCTTGAAGACCCAGATGCTCTTTAGCACGTTTTAAATCTCGATACTCCTTAAAGGCTTGGATATCCTGTTCAGTTTTAGTTGCGTTTTTTTTTGCTAAAAGCGCTTCAAACTTTCTGTCTTTTTTAAAATTGATAACAACTGCCGTCGTTTTAAAATTTTTACCAACAAGATTATTGCTATAAATTGGACTCGCTAAAAATTCAACTTTTGCAAGTTTTCTGTCTGTGCCGTTTGACTCTAAAGTAGGAATATTTTTAATCAGTTCCTTGAGAGGTTTTGGAGGACTTTGAAAAAGTGGAACATCTAAAATCGAAACAACATTATCCACAAAATCAAGTGACTGCAGATCAGTTTTTAAACTTGTAAGATTTTTAAGACTTTCATCGCTTAAGAGCTCACTCTTGGGTGTATAAGTTATCACTAAAAAATCAGGTGTAGCGTAACGTGCGTTTATTTCTCTCGTATAAATGAGATCTTTATCATTTTCAAGAAGCAGTGTTTCAGCAGATGCATCCACGCTAAGTTTTGGAATATAAAATGACAAAAATACTACACTGCAGAGTAATAAAAAAAGAGTGATGCGTGGATATTTTATGACTTTAGAAGTGTAAAAATTATGAATCATTTACACAGCGTCTGTATTTAATTCTGCTAAAAACTGCTCAAAACTTTTTGTTTTGAGGGCTGCTGCAAACTGGTTTCTGTAAGTCTGTACGATGCTTACTCCGAAAATATCAACATCATAGATAAGCCATTTTTTGTCATCAGACTCATAAAATTTGTAAAGAACAGATTTTTTTTCAGTTTTTGTTATCAGATAACTTTGAAGCGTCATACGCTTGTCCTTAACGATCTTCGCTTTTTCAAACTCAAGTTTTTCATCTGTATAAAGATGTAATTTACCTGTGTAAGAGTTTTTAATTTTTTTATTAAAAACAAGATGAAATTTAGTTTTTTGTTCCTCTGAGAGAGCATTATAAGTAGATTTTCCAAGACAGAGTGTTCCCATAAGCTTAAAATCAAACAGAGGATTGACAAGGCGTATTAGCTCTTCATCCTGCTTTGGCTTAGCCATACTTTTATCTTTTAAAATAGATGTTACTTTTTGACTGTTTTTTACCATCATAGTTGTGACACTCTCTTCGACTCCGGCATGAAGTGAAAAAAACAATCCAAAGATAAAAATAAATAAAAATGACTTCAACATTACTCCTTAATTAGCATTTCACGATTTTGTTCATAAGCATCTCGTATAAAAGGATAAAGATCGATCGCATCTTTTCTAAACTCTTTATACTCTTCGGCTCTTAGTGAAGCCTCATTGAAATTTTTGTATGCGATTATACCCCAAGACTCATACACATTATCGCTCAGGTTATATTGACGGTAATCTTGATAATAGATGGGATCAGCCGCAGTGTCTATTAAACCACCTGCAAGATCGCGTAGATTATACTGGCCCAAAAATGGTAAAGCGATAGGAAATCCTCCGCCCACTCCATAATATCCAAGTGTTTGTCCGAAGTCCTCATTACTTTTAGAAAGTCCTAGCCAAGTCGTAGCCGGATCAAAAAAACCAAAAAGTCCTACGGTTGTATTGACACCAAATCGTTCGACATCGACAAAAGCTCTTTGAAATTTAAGTTGCAAAAGATTGTTCACAAAAGTAACAGGAAATTTAAGATTATCGAAAAATGATTTTATCGAAGAACGTACAACTTCTGGTGCTACATAATCATATCCCTTAAAAAGGTAGGGGTCTAGAATATGCATAAAAATATAATCATTAAAGTTTGTGACAACACGGTTATAGCCACTGAGCGGGTCAAAAGGTTCATGCTTGGATTCGACAAATTCATCATTAAAATCATCGGCATCTGCCGCGAATAAAGAAAGATTTATTAGTATCATAAAGAAAAAAATTATACGCATTGCCACCTCTTACATGTAATGCCATAATAGCTCTATTCTTCTTTTGAAAAGCTTATCTTACATCTTACAAGGAAGTTTAATAAAATGCAAATAGCTATTTTGGTAAAATGTTTTACTTTTAATTTGGACCTATGGAGAAAATGTATGGATAAAGCAAAATATATTTGGATGAACGGGAAATTCGTAAACTGGGATGATGCAAATGTGCATGTACTTTCACATACACTGCATTATGGAAATGGTGTAATAGAGGGAACAAAAGCATATAAAACTGCAAAAGGTTATGCAATTTTTCGTTTAAACGACCATACAAAAAGACTTAAAGAGTCTGCTAAAATGACACTTATGGATATTCCTTATTCTGTTGAAGAGCTCAATGAAGCGCAACTTGAGCTACTTAGAAGAAATGAGTTTCAAGGCGACAACGTTTACATTCGTCCATTTGCATTTTTAGGTTATGGAGTTATGGGTGTTTACCATAAACATGCGCCCGTTGAGACTGTTTTAGCTTCTTGGGAATGGGGGGCTTACCTTGGCGAAGAGGGAATGGCAAAGGGTATCAAGCTCAAAATCGTTTCTATGACTCGTCCGGCAAACACTTCAAATATGGGAAAAGCAAAAGCTACGGCAAACTACTTAAACTCCCAAATGGCAAAATATGAAGCTATTGATTGTGGTTATGACGAAGCACTTTTACTTGACGATCAAGGTTATGTTGCAGAAGCAAGCGGTGCAAGCTTTTTTATGGTCAAAAATGGAGTCCTTATCACACCTCCAAATGACAACTCGCTAGAGTCTATCACTCAAAAAACAGTGATCGAGATGGCTCAAAATCTTGGTATCGAAGTTGTTCGTAAACGCATTTCTAGAGAGGATGTCTATGTCGCTGATGAAGCATTTTTAACAGGAACAGCAGCTGAGATCACACCTGTTCGCATCATTGATGCACGGACAATCGGCAATGGTGCACGTGGTGAAATGACAGAAAAACTTCAGTCGCTTTATTTTGATATCGTTTTTGGACGTAACGCGCAGTATGAGCACTACCTAACTTATATCAATTAATACAATCTAAACAAAAGAACTCGCTTCTCTTCTTAATGAAGCGAAATAAAATTAAGGAAAAAACAATATGGCATCAGATATGAATGACTATTTCAACAAGAAAAAAAATCAAAGCGGAGGTTCTAGCAGTGGCGATAACTCATCACCAAAAGCACCGAGACCTCCAAAAATAGATTTCAATTTTGGTGGCGGAAAATCAGTCATCCTCTATGTAATAGTTGGTTTTCTCATTCTATTAGTTGTAGCGAAACCTTTTGTTATTATCAACGAGGGTGAACGCGGAATTCTTTCTACAAATGGAAAATATCAAGAACAAGCACTTCTTCCAGGATTACACTTTATCGTTCCTGTTATCCAAAGAGTTTTCGTGGTAGATACTAAAGTAAGAATTATCAACTATGCAAGCGGCTTAGAAAAAAATACTCAAGACGAAGGAATGAGCTCAAAAGCTGCTGTTACTGTCTTAGATAGACGCGGTTTGCCTGTTTCTATCGAACTCACAGTACAATATAGACTTAACGCGCAATACGCAGCACAAACGATCTCAAACTGGGGCTTTAGTTGGGAAGATAAGATCATTAATCCTGTGGTACGTGATGTCGTAAGAAATGTTGTAGGCAACTACGATGCGGAATCTTTACCAAATGAAAGAAATGCTATCGCAACGAAAATCGAAGATGGTATTCGTGATAATGTAAAAGCACTTCCTAATTCACCGGCAATATTACAATCTATCCAACTTCGTGAGATCGTTTTACCTGAAAAAGTAAAAGAGCAAATCGAACGCGTTCAGATTGCTAAACAAGAGGTTCAAAAAGCTGAACAAGGGGTCGCACAAGCAAAACAAGAAGCCCTTAAACGTGCCGTAGAAGCTCAAGGAAAGGCAAATGCTGTTACCATAGAAGCAGAAGCAAATGCCAAAGCAAATATCCTTATCTCCAAATCATTGACTCATCAGCTTTTACAACTTGAGCAGATCAAAGTTCAAGGTGGATTTAATGATGCACTCAAAGAAAATAAAGATGCAAAAATCTTCTTAACGCCTGGTGGCTCAACTCCAAATATCTGGGTCGATATGAAAGACTCTAAAGATAAGATCACTTCTACTACAAAATAGGCTTACATGTAAGGCTTTTTGATTAAGGATAAATATGCAACAAATCTTAAACCGTGTTGATTGGCAAAAGCAGGAATTGCTTCCTGTCATTGTCCAAGATGTCACAAATAACGAAGTTCTAATGATGGCTTATATGGATAAAGAGGCTTTAGAACTCTCGCTACAAACAAATATTGCCCACTACTTCTCACGTTCAAAACAGCGTATCTGGAAAAAAGGTGAGAGCAGCGGACATATCCAAACCATCCACTCTTTTAACATCGACTGCGACAACGATACACTTCTTATCAAAGTCACACAAGAGGGTGTCGCTTGCCACACAGGAAGAAAATCTTGTTTCTTTACAGAGCTTAAATCCGGCGACGCACAAACAGAAATAGAAGTAAATACAGACGCAATGTATGGAGTGATAGACACACTTTATCATACGATACAGATGAGAAAAAATGCTGATCCATCCACTTCATGGACGGCAAAACTTTTTGCTAAAGGTGAAAACACTATTCTTAAAAAAGTGATAGAAGAGTCTGGTGAGTTTACTTTTGCGTTTAAAGACAATGATGAAACGGAGATGGTCTATGAAGCAGCTGATCTTACATATCATATGCTTGTTGCACTTGCATATAAAAACATCTCTCCTGATCGTATAAAGCAAGAACTCGCTCGTAGATTTGACATAAGCGGTATCGCTGAGAAGAACTCAAGAGAATCATGAAGGAAAGGATTTTAGAGCTCCTTCATGGACTTACAGACTATGACTATATATTATTCGCAGCTTTGTTCTTTATTTTCTTACTTCTTCTGATGTTGACACTACTTTTAAGAAAAAGATCTTTCTTGGCTTCTATTGTTCTTATTTTGAGTCTTGCAACTCTCTTTGTCGGCCCTTTTGTTGGTTATATTCAACTGCATGATTATCTATATAAACATAGTTCAAAAATTACGGAAGTCAAGGCCTTGGAATTCACTCCCGCTCTTGTGGTCACAGGAAGTATTACCAATGAATCACAAAGAGATTTCTCTACATGTAAGATAAATGTCAATATCTTCAAAGTTGCTCATAATCTAATACTGGATGCAATCTTTCCTTTAAATCCATTTCAAACTATGCAGGTAGTTGAAACAACTATAATAAAAGGTGAGACAAGAGATTTAAAGATCATCGTGGAGCCTTTTTGTTATAAACAAGACTATAATGTCTCTTTAGGAGTTGACTGTAGATGAGTACATATTTTACAATTTGGCATTACTTTACCGTTGTTATAGCCCTGCTTCTCATTCTCCTTGGAATTCTTGTAGCAAAGAGGCAAGAGGAAAAAAAGATTATTTTACCAATGATCTTTTCGATTGTTTTGATTGTTATATTAATTGCAAGTATTACACTTGTTGCATTGGATAAATATACCAAAAAAGTAGTTTTGATGGATGTTGAGAATCATAGAATCTTAACAACAGAAAAAATTGTTTACACAGGTATAGTTAAAAATATAGGGAATTACACTATTGGTACAGTTTCATTTGAGATAAAACTTGTTAATAAAGGACATGCAACAGGGAATGTAAAAGCGGGAAGCTTTTATAAACCAAGTGGATTTTCAGACTTCTTTAGTAGCGGAGAAAATGCCTTGTATCAACCTCAGACTATCACTAAAAAGTTTGTGGTAGCAACAGATCTCAAACCAAATCGTTCAGAAGAATTCAGAGTAATATTTAGTTATCCACCCTATTTTCACGATGTTGCAGACTTTGCGAGTGTAACAGCTCACTAATATTTTAGACCAATTCTCTTTAGCGATGCATTGATATTTTTGACCTGCTTATTTTTATCTCGGCACCACAAAGGTGCCAAAAGAGAATCATCATCCATACCCGCAGTAATCCGTTGAACGCTTACATGACTTGGTTTCATAAGAAGAGCTTGATTTAAAACTTCTAAATATTCATCTTCACTAATAGGCGTAAACTCACCACGTGCAAACTCATTTGCCAAAGCAGTTTTCTTTACAACATAAAGCGGATGATACTTTACAGAATCGATTCCCCATTCATATGCCGCTCTTGCAGTTTCAAGCATCATCTCTCTATCTTCACCAGGAAGTCCAAAGATAAGATGTCCACAGACATTTAAGCCCGCAGCTTTTGCTTTTAAAATCCACTCTTTGACATTTGCACTGTCATGTCCACGATTAATACGCACCAATGTTTCATCATAAACAGATTGAATCCCAAACTCTATCCATATCTCTTTTGACTTTGCCAATTCTGCCAAATAATTTAAGGTTTCTTCTGTAATACTATCACTTCGTGTCCCGATGCTCAAACCTACGACATCATCAAATGAAAGTGCTTTATCATATAAAGCTTTCAGCGTTGCAAACGGAGCATAAGTATTTGTAAATGATTGAAAATAAACCAAAAATTTTTCAGTATCATATGATTTACGCTGTCGAGCGCTTAGGGCATCAAACTGTATTTGTAGTTGCAGAAGCTGTTTTTCTAAAAATGGGTTTTCATTGGAAGTAAGATTAAGATGAAAACCTTTAAGAGGTTTGACTGCATCTAAACTTGGACTAAAGGAATCATTTTCGCAAAAGGTACACCCACCTTTTGCAACTGTTCCATCTATATTTGGACAGGTAAAACCCGATATTGAAACCGCAGTTTTATGTACTTTCGTGCCAAACTTATTTTGTAAGTATTTTCCAAAAGTGTGTATCTGTTTTGTTTTCATACCTAAATTATGTACTTCCCTGTAAAACATGCAGTACAGTATTTATCTTCATTGCCCGCATTTACGCTTCTAAGCAATGCTTCTTCGCTCAAATATGCTAAAGAATCCGCCTCAATAAAATCACAAATCTCATCAATAGACATATTTGCAGCAATGAGCTTATCTTTATCTGGAGTATCTACACCATAAAAACATGGATCAGTTGTCGGAGGTGAAGAGATACGCATGTGTACTTCTCTCGCACCCGCATCTTTGAGCATTCTAACAATTCTTCTTGAAGTTGTTCCACGCACGATAGAATCATCCACAACGATAACAGATTTTCCTTTGATAATATCTATCATCGGAGAAAGTTTCATCTTTACCTTCAAATCACGCATCTCTTGAGTTGGCTCGATAAATGTACGTCCGATATAGTGATTTCTCATAATCCCCATCTCATAAGGGATACCGCTTCCCTGAGAATAGCCAATGGCTGAGGGAACTCCGCCATCTGGAACAGGGATAACGATATCTGCATCTACGGGCTTGATTTTTGAGAGCTCAACTCCCATATTTTTTCTCATTTGGTAGACACTTTGTCCATAAACACTTGAATCTGGACGTGCAAAATAAACATATTCAAAAATACAGTGTTTTGGAGTTGGTTCAAATACTTTGATACTTTGAGGTGCTTTATCATCTTCAAATATCAAAAGTTCACCTGGCTCTACATCACGAATATATTTTGCACCGATAAGATCAAATGCACATGTCTCGCTGGCAACTACGTAACCGCCATTGCCGATTCTGCCAAGGCTTAGTGGTCTAAACCCGAATCTATCACGCATAGCAAACATCTTTGTACGACTTAAAAATACAAGAGAAAATGCACCCTCTATACGTTTGACAGCATCGATAATACGGTCAACAAGATGCTCCTGCTCACTTTTTGCAATCAAATGAATAAGATTTTCCGTATCCATAAAAGTTTGAAATATCGCACCTTTTTTGATCAAAGCATCACGCACTTCTTGTGCATTTGTAAGGTTTCCGTTATGAACGATCGCCATCTCTCCGAGGTCGTATCTTGCAAATACAGGCTGTGCGTCAAGGATGGAATCATCACCAGCCGTAGAATATCTTGTATGACCTATGGCATTATTGCCTTTGAGTGTTTCAAGTTTTTTCTCGTCAAAAACTCTCATGACAAGTCCACGATCTTTAATAGTGTGAAGCTTTTTTCCATCAGCTGATGATATTCCAGCAGCTTCTTGACCACGATGCTGAAGTGCATGTAGTGAGAAATAAGCTAGTTTAGAAGCTTCTTTATGACCAAATATCCCAACGACAGCACATTTTTCATTCATATTTTCAAGCAAGATAAAATCCTTGTAAAGGTTAAATAATTCTATTTCGGAATTCTACTAAAAAAGAGCTAAAAGAGCCCTTTTTAAACAACGATTACAGTTCTAAACAATCCGCAATACTATATAACCCTTCAGGTTTATTGACAAGCCATTTTGCAGCGCGAAGAGCACCCTTACTAAAGGTATTTCTACTTGTTGCTGTATGATTGAGTTCGATAAACTCTCCATCATTATAGAAGCCTACAGTGTGACGTCCAACGATATCACCGCCACGCAAAGCCATAACTGCGATCTCATCTTTCGTTCTTTCGCCGATATTACCGTTTCTTCCACTTACTCTCACTTTGTCCAGATCCAATCCTCTTCCATCAGCTGCTGAATGTGCCAATGTTAAAGCTGTTCCACTTGGAGCATCTTTTTTGTGTCTATGATGCTGTTCAACAATTTCTATGTCAAAACCTTCTAAAGTTGCAGAAGCTAGATGTACAAGTTTACTGAGTAGTGCTACGCCAAGAGACATATTTGTAGCATAAAGGATAGGCATCATTTCGCTTGCATCTTTAAGTAGATTCATTTGATGAAGATCAAGACCTGTTGTACCTATAACTAAAGGTTTTGGAGTTTTAATAGCTTCTTCTAAAAGAACCTGACATGCTTGGGGAAGTGAAAAATCTATAACTATGTCACAAGCATTTAAAAAAGTATGCATATCGTTCGTAACCAAAACCGATGGATCAATAGAAAAATCTAGGTTTTCTCTTACATAAACCGTTGAAAGTGAAATATTTTCTTCCTGCTTTAAATCTTCTATCAATAAACGGCCAACTCTGCCGCTTGCTCCAAAAACTCCAACTTTAATCATACACACTCCTTAATTTTATGTTATAAAATGAAGGGACCCTCCATTGTTTTTAAAACGTCAAATGAATAAAGTTCATCTGATACGCTAACACTAAGTTTTCCTCAGCAGAAAACTTGTATTCTTATTATATTGACCTAGTGATTTAACTTCTCATCTACATAAGAGATTGCTTTAAGTGCTGCTACTGCACCATCTCCGGCTGCACACACAACCTGTTTTGGTGCTTCTATTCTTATATCACCAGCCGCAAAAAGACCTGCGGTTGAAGTTCTCATACTAAGATCTACAATGACTTCTCCAGCACTATTGAGCTCACAAAGAAAATTGCCATCTTCTTGTATTAGCACCTGATTGTTTACATTATTTCCGACAAAAGTGAAAACTCCAGGAACACCGATCTCTCTTGTTTCTTTATCTTTGTTTACAACTCGGATACCTGTAACACCCATTGCATCACCATAGACTTCTTCAGGTGCAGAGTTTAGTACTAACTCGATATTGGCTGTTGATTTAACACGTGCTACTGTGTTTGGTGAAGCGCGAAATGTATCACGACGGTGAATAAGATAAACTTTTTTACAGATTTTTGCCAAATAAAGCGCTTCTTCTAAAGCAGTATCTCCACCACCGACAACCGCGACTTCTTTACCTTTATAGAAAAATCCATCGCATGTTGCACATGTACTTACACCGCGTCCAAAAAACTTATCTTCACCGTCAAATCCTGCACGTTTTGGAGTTGAACCAGTACAAACAATAGCGCTATATGCTTCTTGTAATTTCCCATCACTTGTGTGAATCAAAAAGTTACCGTTCTTATTTTTAGAAACGCGAGTTACTTCAGACATTTCATGTTTTAAACCAAATTTTTGGCACTGCTCGGGCCAAGGAATCATCAAGTCCATCCCTGTGATTTCACCCGTAACACCGGGATAGTTTTCAATCTCACTACTTTGAGTGATCTGTCCGCCAGGCATCCCCTTTTCATACATTATTACGTTTTCTAAACCGCCACGTGTAGTATAAAGTCCAGCTGTAAGTCCAGCTGGTCCGCCACCAATAATTGCACAATCTAATATCATATTTCCCATCTATAGCTCTTTTATTTTTGTATTTATTTGATCTAATGTATCAAGATTTTGTATCATACTATCTTGTTTATAAAGAGTATCTTTGACTTTCTTTATAATAAAAATAGATGGAGAATTATAGATATTAAAGCGCTGAATGAACTTTAAATTCGTATTTGTACCTGAGCGTAAGAAAATAGTACTTGGAGAGTTTTCAAAACTGTTTTGATAGAAATCTATCGCTATTACTTTATACTTTGCATTTATATGCGCGAGTTCTTCTTGGGTATTTGCATCTTTTGAGCTAAACATAACGACAAGATATTTTTCATTATTTGGCTTAAAAATATCATTTTTTTCATAAAAAATCCACTTACCAAAATCAATAAACTTATATTCAGAAAACTTGTAGTTGAAGTATGCAAATGCGCCAGCTATGAGTGCCGCACCAAAGAAAGAAGCAAAAACAGTGGTGACGCTAAAAAGGCTTTTACCCCCTTTGGCCATCACTGCTCCCTAATTATAATAGAGAGTTTAATTTATCTTGGAATGCTTGTTTTGAAGCAGCTCCAACCATTTGTTCTACCATCTCACCATTTTTGAAGAATAAAATAGTTGGGATTGAACGGATACCAAATTTCACAGCAATCTCTTGCTCTTCATCAGTGTTTACTTTACAAATTTTTGCTTTTCCGTCAAAATCTGCAGCCAGCTCTTCAATAACAGGAGCGATCATACGGCAAGGTCCACACCAAGGAGCCCAGAAGTCTACCAATGCAACGCCTTCGTTAATTGTTTCTTCAAAATTTGCTGAAGTTAATTCGATGTATTTTCCCATGGGTTACATTCCTTTTTTTGTTTATATAATGGGGTATTATACAAATGATATCTTTAAACTCTCTTATAATCTGAATGCTAATACTCTTTTCTTAAATTTCATGCTTTGGTATTTGAATAACAAAGCAAGTTTTCTCATTTAAACTTTCTACTTTTATAGACCCAAAAAATTGTTTTTCGATAATCATTTTACTCATATAAAGCCCAAGTCCTGTGCCGTTCTTGCCCTTTGTACTAAAATACGGTTCAAATAATTTTTCCATATTTTCCGCAGAGATTCCCGATCCATTATCTTCGATAAAAATAGAAATATTTTCATCTTTACTGCTTACATGTAAGCGTATTAACTTATTCTCTTTTC
>JAVHRU010000112.1:0-7064 GCA_036171835.1 Sulfurimonadaceae bacterium
ATAGCAAAAGATGCTGGATGAACATCGCAGTTGTAAAAGTTTAGGCCATCAAGCATATCTGCACGTTGCAAAATCACGTCTGCTGTGGGGTGGTAGCTTTTTGATGCTAGTAACAAAGTTGTGCCATCTTCAAGACGACAAGGCATAATGATCTTGAAATATTTTGCCATGATTCCCATAATAATCTTGTTTTCATTAACATTGTCAAGTGAAGGATGAACACTCATTAAAAGGCCATCGTCTGTGATGATTCGCCCTAGATGAGCGATTACAGCTGCATCACATGGGATTTCTGAAAGAACTACTTCAAATGAAGCATCAGTTGCATCGCGAAGAGCATCTATGGAAGCAGGTAATGTAGTCGCGTTGATATTATCATGACGAGCAACTTCTTGCTGAAGTTTCATCGCATCATCACTAAGGATAAGGATATTTTCTGGCTCTTTATGTGTGCAAAGTGGTATATGTACCATCATTTCCGGATAGATAAATTCTTTCAAAATAGTTCCTGTTTTTAAGTTTTCGCGATTGTATCAGATTAGATTTAAAAAATATTAAAAAGTTCCCCTTATAAAAAGGGATTAATCTTGTCTCTCATTATAACTAAAAAAAATTATAGATATAATATTGATAAAAAAAGAAGTTTCAATGAATCTGTTAAAAATAAGATCTTTTTGTAAAGTTTTTCGTACAGTTATCGGTGCTGGGCTTGTGGGCTATGCTATAGGTTCTGGAAACAGCTGGTTTTATCTGGGCGTTATTCCGCTTTTTATAGGAGTTTGTGATGTTTGTCCTCTTTGTATGTTTTCCAAAAATTGTGATATCAACAAAAACTAAATAGCACTTTGGTATAATTGCACAACTTAAATAAAAGCCTTACATACGAAGTGTTCTTCGGGTGTAAGGCTTTTGAACTTTCACACAGGAATATTTATGAGTCAAATAAGCTACAAAGATGCTGGTGTCGATATTGATGCAGGAAACAGTTTTGTTGAAAACATTAAACCTTTGGTTAAATCTACAAAAATCCCCGGTGTTTTAGGTGGAATTGGTTCGTTTGCAGGTGCTTTTGAAATTCCAAAAGGCTATGATGAACCAGTTATGCTTGCGGCAACTGATGGTGTTGGAACAAAACTTAAACTTGCTATCGATTCAGGTATTCATAACACTGTCGGTATCGATCTTGTAGCTATGTGTGTGAATGACCTTATATGTAATTTTGGAACTCCATCATTTTTCTTGGATTACTATGCAACTGGAAAACTTGAAGTAGAAGTTGCGACGGCAGTTGTAAGTGGAATTGCGACAGGTTGTATCGAAGCACAGTGTGCCCTTATTGGTGGTGAGACTGCTGAGATGCCAGGAATGTACAGTGCAGATGATTATGATCTTGCAGGCTTTGCAGTAGGTATCGCTGAAAAAAGCGAGATGGATCGTGTGGCACTTGTACGTGAGGGTGATCAACTTATCGCACTTCCAAGTTCAGGTTTACATTCAAACGGTTTTTCCCTAGCGCGTAAGGTACTTTTTGACAAAATGGGTATGAAATTTGAAGATGAGTTTGATGGAAAAGCTTTGATCGAAACGCTTTTAACACCGACAAATATCTATGTAAAAACATTTAAAAAACTTAAAAATAAGATAGTGGCACTTGCTCACATCACAGGTGGCGGAATCGTTGAAAACCTTCCTCGTGTATTGCCTGAACATTTGATGGCTGAAGTTAAAGAGAGTAGCATAAGAACGCTTCCTATCTTTAATCTTATAGGTCAACACGTAGCACGCGAAGAGATGTTTAGAGCATTTAATATGGGTGTTGGAATGATCTTAGTAGTACGTCCTGAAAACGTTGATGCTGTCCTTGCAAAAGCTGAGGGAAGCTACCATATCGGTGAGATAAAAAAAGGTGAAAGAAAAGCTATTTTAGTATAATTTTTAAACTGTTTTGCTTCGCTCTTATGGGTGATGCAAAGCCTCTTCTTCTGTAACTCAATTTGTATTGTTTTATATCTCACTTCCCCACTTCAACGAACCTAAACCATATTTCTCTCTTACTTTTTGTGCCTGTTTTGTGAGCTCATGGAGTCTATTGTCATCATCCATTTCAAGCAGCGAAAGTTCGCGTCTGCAGATATGCGTAAACTCTGATGAGTTGATGCCAAGATAGCTTACATGTAAGCGTTTTTGATTGTCCGCTTGCGAAAACATTTCAAGACAAAAATCTTTAAACTCCTTTTCACTAAACTCTTTTCTTCTTGTCACACTGATATGAGATTTTTGATGATATTCATATCTGATGGTGAGGGAAAATGTTGTCGGAATAACTTGTAGCTTTTGTATAGCAAAGAGAAGATAGCGGGAGAGTATCACAACTCTGCGGCGAAGTTCACCTCGCTCATGAACTGAATCAAATGTTCTAGAAATACCTATAGATTTACGCTGAGATTTGAGATTGATCGGCGTATCAACTTCACCATTGACTCTTTTGTAAAGCTCTTTCGCGTAAGGTCCCCAAGATTCAATAGTTCCTCTTCTTTTTCGAAGTTCTCCGAGGGTGAGAATCTGAGCATCTTGAAGTTTTGCCATCATAGACTTTCCTATACCGGAAAACTTACTTACATGTATAGGATTTACAAAAGCATCAAAGTCCCATTCATAGATCGTTTTGCACCCAAAAGGTTTTGCCTCGCCGGTGGCAAGTTTTGCTATATATCTAGAATGCGCCGCGCCGATAGAAACGGGAAGATTAAGCGCTTTTTGTATTTCATGGCGCAGAGAATCTATAAATTGGGGTACATCTTCGTCATCTATCCATCCTGTTAGATCTCCGTAAAACTCATCGATGCTCGCCTGCTCAATGAGTGGAATCCGCTCTTGTAAAAAAAGATGCAGTTTGTGGGAAAGCTCTTGATACAAAGCCATATTTGGTGATTTGATAATAAGATGTGGACAGAGTTGCAGTGCTTCGCTGATGCTCATAGCTGTTTTGATTCCATATTTTCGAGCCTCATAACTCGCAGTTGTCAAAATGCCTCGGATCTTTCCATCGGGATCTATGAAATTTTGCAGATCATCATCTCGTTGGTCATATTGCTGGTAAAAAGTAGAGACGAAGGAGCCTGAATTTGTAAGATTGATCCCTTGCTCTTGTGAACTCTTAGAAAAGATATGCGTATCGCTTCGCCCACCCACAGCGACGGGTTTATGCATTAGTGAGTAATCAAGCGTGCGCTGGGCAGAGACAAAAAAACAGTCCAAATCAATATGTATCTTCATAAGATGAAGTTTACATCAGATTTACAGCATAGGTTTAAAATATGACAAAATGATAATAAGTGACTTTTTTTGAAAGAGAAGAGTTTGTTGGAGGAATCTAAAAGAGAAAAACTCTTTTAGATAGGAAGAACACGGATTTTGTCTGAAAGTTTCTCTTTAAGAGTGCTTTCGATTGCAAAAAGTGTCCCTGTTGTTGAACTCGCACATCCGTTACATGCACCGACGTATCTGATATAAACGTCTATGTAATCACCGCCATCTTTGATGTCGATAACTTCCATATTTCCACCATCCATGATAAGGAACTGACGTACATTTTCGTCAATTACTGCATCGATCGCTTTGATCTTTTGAACCAAAGTCATAGTTGCGAAATCTCCGCTAGTACCAGCTTCAGCGGCTGCTTTCATTTTCTCTTCATCCATCTCACGGCGAGTATCTCTTAGGATATCAACAAGATACCACTCGCGCTCTTCGTGACCGCCTGGTTTGATACAAGATTTACAAAAACCGCCGGCTTTTGTATAGTCTGTGATCTGCTCGATAGATTTTAAGTCATTGAGTTTGATGACTTCTTTTAAAGTTTTAAGAGAAACACGCGCACATTCACACACGATGATCTCTTCTTCAAAACTCTCACTGTCAACACCTAAGTAAAGTCCAGCCGCTTTTTTGATAACATCATAAGCCATAACCGAACAGTGCATCTTTTGAGGTGGAACTGCTGGAGTTTCTGGATTATCACGAAGAGCGAATTCAACATCAATATTTGTGATCTTAACCGCTTCTTGAACTGTTTTACCGATACAAAGTTCAGTCATAACATCAGAACTTGCGATTGCTGTTCCACAACCAAAACTTCTAAATTTAGAGTTCACGATTTTGTCATCTTTAGGATCGATTTCCCAGTAAAGACGAACCGCATCTCCACAGCTCTCAGCTCCAAAATCAGCAACGATAAGTTTGTTCCCACGTTCTGCTGCTTCCTCTTCACTAATTTCACCTTGGTGCTGAGGGTTGTTCATAAGACGAGTCACTTTATCTGAATAAGCATCCCATAAAGATTCGCCGATTAAATCATTTTTTGCCATCTTGGTATAATCCTTAATTAAATTTTTATTTATATATTTTTGCTTCGTTAGAAGCAAGCCTCAGCGGCTAGCGAAGTTAAAGGGATTTTATTCCTTTAACGGACTAATTAAATAATAGGTGCCATAAATCGCAAAGCGATTAATGGTGTGCGGGAATGTGACATTCGCCAGCTTCTCCGCCTTTGGTCGGTTTTACAAGTGCGTAAGAGCTAGAGATTGCTCTAAGTCTTAGAACAGCCTCTGTAAAATGTTGGATAACATAGTCCACTTCTTCGTCAGTCGTATAACGGCTAAGACTTAGGCGGATACCTGTGTGTGCTAGTTCATTGTCTGCACCGATTGCAAGCATAACCGTATTTGCTTCAAGGTCTTCACTCGCACAAGCACTTCCTGTTGAAGCTCCGATGCCGAATCTATTGAGATCCCAAAGCATACCTTCACCCTCAACACCACGAATAGAGATCAAAATTGTATTTGGTGTTCTATGCTCACGTTTTCCAACCGTAAAAGTCTCAGGGATAACTTTTAAAAGTGCATCTTCAAGGCGGTCTCTTTTTGCACTGATAGAGGTCATCTTCTCTTCGATGTTTTCAGTCGCCATCTCGATCGCTTTTCCCATACCTACGATATATGGAACATTCAGCGTTCCAGAACGGCGTCCACCCATTTGTGAGCCGCCATGCATGATTGGAGTAAGTTCTTGTGCGCCTTTGATATAAAGAGCACCAATCCCTTTTGGTCCGTGAAATTTATGAGCGCTCATTGACATAAAGTCTACATATACGTCTTGCATATCTACAGGAATTTTTCCAACCGCTTGAACACCGTCAGTATGAAATAAAACGCCTTTAGTTTTACAGATTTCACCGATCTCTTTGATCGGAAAGATCATTCCTGTTTCATTATTTGCCCACATGACAGAAACGAGCGCTGTCTTTTCAGTGATAAAACTTTTTACCGTATGTGCTTCAACAACACCCTCTTCGTTTACTGGAAGGTAAGTGACTTTTACACCTTGCTCTTCTAAAAATCTACATGTAGCAAGAACTGACGGATGTTCCACTTCTGTTGTTACGATGTGGTTTTTGTCACCGTTAACGATTTTATCTATCCAAACTGACTGCAAAACCCAGTTGTTTGATTCAGTCGCACAAGATGTGAAAACGATATCATCTTTGTCTGATGCGTTTATCGCTTTGTAAACTTGGTCGATTGCACGTGAAAGTGCAGGGCGAGACTGTGTTCCAAATTTATGAAGTGAGTTTGGGTTTCCATATATCTCACTAAAAAATGGAACCATCTGCTCAACTACCTCTGGCGATGTCATTGTAGTTGCGTTGTTATCCATATAAACTTTCATAAAATCCCTTTATTTTTTTCTCTAGCTTAAAGAAGAGTAAAATTGTCCTCTTTTATTAATGAGATGATAATACCTTCCTCATTTAAATAAGCTTAAGCAATATTAAGCTTTGTACTACTTTAAGGTATAATTTCATAAAAAGGCTTCTTATGTGCAATTTCAATAATTTATCGCAAGACGAGAAAGATACTCTCAAACTTCAACTTCAAGATATCATAGGCAAAATGGGTGGACTCAACTTTCTTTTGACGTTCATTGAAAAAATGAGACTGATTAAGCCACATCCTTTATCTGCAAAACATTCAAAAGCGACTGTTGATAGATTTGAAATCTCTTGGGACAAAGTGATTTTTCTTGATAAAGTGACACTATTAGAGAATACGATAAAGCAAAATAGAGATGAAAACGGTTATACGATCAAGTTTAATAAAGATGATAAAAAGAGTAAAGATCTTGTTAACCTTATCCGTACACTCTCTCCAATCACTTTTAATTTCAAAGTTTCACACAATGTCAATCCAATAGAGTTTAAAATATTTAATAAAATAGAAGAATCAAGTGCAGAACTCAATCCTCTTTTTGTGACACTTTTCTTTTGTTATGTAAATTTTATAAAAAACGTCTTGAAAGATTAATTGTAAACTACTAAACCATAGTCATCACGCAGGTTGTAGAAGGTGGAGTTACTTGTAATCTCTAGATCTTTTAAACGACCTAAGTGGATGATTGCATTTTTATCCACTTTGATTCCAAACTCTACAAAAAACTTTTTGATATTTACAAATTTCACATCCTGAACATATTTGTATTCAAACTCTTTATAAAGTTTCATCTTGTCATAGCTAAAGATATGTTCGCTTACATGTAACTGATCTGAAGCATAGCGTATGGGAAGATATCCAGAAAGATCTGTTAAAATGGGTTCAACATGTGCATATTTCTCGGGAAGAGCCTTTTTTTGGACAAATACATATTTATTATTGAGTTTGATGTTTGGCGTATCTTTCCAATATTTATATAGAGGATTGGAAACATCAAGTTTTTCGCGGACTTCCCGCCAGAGCCAATAAGAGTTTAGCATATTTGGTAAAGCTGACATAAAACGATTTTACAAAAAGAGATGTTCTATTTTGCTTAATTTAAGAAGGAAGTGAGTATTATTTCACTCCTAACTACCAAAGCTCGCATAACTCAGTTGGTAGAGTGTTACCTCGACAAGGTAAAAGTCACTGGTTCGAGTCCAGTTGTGAGCACCATCCCTCAATCTAATTACCTCTAAAAACCCCTAAAATACGAACTTTAACCACTTAATCAATTTCTTTTTAGTCTAAGTTAAT
>JAVHRU010000113.1:0-14098 GCA_036171835.1 Sulfurimonadaceae bacterium
ATACCTGCCTGTCACGCAGGGGGTCGCGGGTTCGAGCCCCGTCCGCTGCGCCACCATCCATTTACTTTTCCCTTCAAGATAAACTCAAAATTTCGAATCATTAAAAATAACAAAAGCCTTTTTTCGATAAAATATCCTTATATAATTCAATAATTACAGGTGTTTCATGGATGTTAAAAAATTAAAACTTGCGACGATGTTTTCCCTTCTTTTTGCTACTGCATTTATTTCTATTTCTGCAGTATTTTATTATTATGGTTATGTAAAGCAAAAAGAGTCCTTGACTATCAACCTCAAATCTCAAGCCACTTCTGTTCTCAATTTTGCAGATGTTCTCCTTGAGTCAAGAAATCAAAAATTTTTCAGCAATGAATCTACTGAAACACCCCAAATAATTCAAAATGAAGTGTTTGACAAATTTACAACACTCTCCGGTGGAAAAGTCTTTTTTAAAGAAGCTTCCAAAACTCCAACGAATGAAAAAAATAAAGCAACCCAGTATGAATCAGATCTCATAGATGCTTTTCAAAAAGACAAAAGTTTAAAAGAAATAGAAAAAAATGTTATTGATGCAGATAAAGAATATTACCTTTTATCTCGTCCCATTGTTGCCGAAGACAGATGTAAAATGTGCCATCCGACTTGGACTGCCGGCAATGTTATTGCTATAGAAGATGTAAGGATCGATCTTAATGATTTTAAAACAGCCATAAAAGAAAACATTCTCTTAACGATTCTTACAGGTATTATTAATATTGTCATTATCCTACTTTTAACACATTATCTTTTCAATAAGTTTGTTTCATCACGTATCAACAAACTTTTAAGCGTCATAATGAGAGTAGAAAAAGGGAATTTTATCATTCAGGATATCGTAAAAGATGAACTTAATAATAAAGAAGATACAAAAAATGAGATAGATATGCTCTTTACACATCTCAACCAAATGGTCTCTACCTTAAAGCCTGTTATAGAGAATGTTGTCAATGAAAGTAAGCAAATGGCGTTTAATGCGAGTTATGGTTATGTCAAAATCGATCAGACAAATGAGCATGTCCATGCTCAACATAATTCTTTGAATAGCTCAAAAGAGAAACTCTACGAGATATTGCAAGACAATAAAGTGATGCAAACAACTTTATCAAGCATGTTTGAGAGTTCAGACCATTCAAAAAAAGTTGTAGAAACCAGTCAACTAGAAGTTGCTAAAAATCTCAATCAAGGTTCAAAAGCGATAGAATCGATGGAAAATACAACTACTACAGTCCAAGATCTCAAAAGATTTTCTCAAGAGATCTCAAAAATGATGGATATTATCTCTGATATTGCTGATGAAACAAATCTTATCTCTCTAAATGCTGCCATAGAAGCTGCTCGTGCGGGAGTCCATGGACGAAGCTTTGCAGTTGTTGCTGACAAAATACGGGAACTTGCAGAAGTGTCACAAAAAAATGCGGATGATATAGGACAAGTCCTAAAGAAAATAGACAATCAAATAGACAATGTCACAAAAAGTGCTTTAACTTCTAAAACAAGTGTAACTTCTCTTGTTGAAAGCTCGACAATTATCGATCAAAATTTTGAAGAGATTAAAAATAGTTTTGATCTTATCTCAAAATATTTAGTCGAGTTTAACAAACAATTCAATGAAGAATCTGTCATGCTTCAGCATATGGAAAAAGAGCTTGAGCATATAGAAGAATCAAGTAAATTACTTGTAAAAAATGCCGAAGATTCTAAAGTTATCATGAAAGATACGGCAGACAAAAGTGCTTCACTAAAATCTTTGGCAGATGGATTTGAAGTAGTTTTAAATAATAGAGCCGCAAAAAGAAGTGTAATCACACCACCATTACAAGCGCAAGATGATAGTAAAAACTTTGTTTATATCTTTGATTACTCAGAAAGTGGAGTCTCGTTTTATGATGTGACAACTGATGTACTCAAAAGAAAAGTCGGCGATAGACTCACACTCAAGCCAAAAGAAATACTCGACAATAAATCTGAGCTAAGATGTGAGATCATGCATATAAGCCAAGAGGTTCTAGAAGGCGTTTACTTCTATGGCGCAAAATTAATCTAGATACTCAAGAAATTTTCATTTTTACTAGCTGGGTATTCGAGGTTGAAAAAGAGTACACTTATACGAATGAATTTAAATCTATTGTAATCGTCGAAATATCATTAAAAAGTGGGTAGGTTATGTTTGCATTTTTAAACGAATTATTTAAAAAAAAGGAAGAAGTATCCACTAGTTTTCCTCTAAATATTGAAAAACTCTTAAAAAAATGTAAGACTTTACCTGATTATGTTAAGCTCTTAAAACTTACTGTCGATACCTGTTATGATCTATTTGAAAATCAATTTGCTTATCAAAATAAACATAAAGTTTCTATTGTAGTTGCTAGTATCTTTGCAAAATTTAGCCAAACAGAGATCTTTGACAAAGAAGAAGAGCAATTTCATTTTAATCTTATATTTACCATTTTAAATAGACTTGAAGTTGCAAGTGATAATATGCAGTTTAAAGAGTTTCAAAGCGCTATGATATATATTGACGATGCTCTTGCTGAAGTAAATATCAACGATCATAATGCAAATTTTTTCATTTCTAACGCATATGCCAGCTATTTGTATCCACATACAGATCTTTATAAACTAACTCGTGAAGCACTTTTGATCAATGATTTTTTTGCACCTATTCAAATCTTGGCAAAAAACCAAAAAAGATTTTTTTTCAAAACATTAATACTTTGAAACTTTTACTCTTTTCTCATTAGTGCATAATACCTTTGACAGCCACCTTCAAATCCATCGTCACACGCTTGTTTATAATACTGCAGGGCTTTTGATTTATCCTCTTTTACCGTATATCCGTAATCATACATTTTTGCAACTTTCATACAATCCTCACCCTTACCCGCATCACACACTTTTTGGTACAAATCTTTTGCCTTTAGCTGATTTTGTTCAACACCATATCCAAAATAATAGATTGCACCAAGCTTGTCACAAGCTTCCATCACTCCATTGTTACAAGCTTTTGTCCAGTTCTTTTTTGCATCATCAAGATTTCCTTTTTCAAATGCTATTACACCCTCATGAAGCTGATCTGCTGAGATATCTAGACTAAAAAATAGATATGCAATCAATAATATTTTCTTCATTCTAACCCTTTAAATTAACTGATTTTTGAGAAACTCCATATAGTGTCCCTCTTCACGTTGTAGCTCTTCATGTGTTCCGCTTTGGACTATCTTTCCAGACTCAAGCACATAGATCCTGTCTGCATTTTTAACGGTACTTAAACGATGTGCAATGGTGATAACAGTTTTTTCTTCTAAAAGTGGTGTAATCGCCGTGTAAAGCTTTGCTTCTGTATGTACATCAAGTGCTGAAGTGGACTCATCGAAGATCACAATGCTCGGATCTGAGAGTATCATCCTTGCTATGCTTATACGTTGTCTTTGTCCGCCTGAGAGACGGATGCCGTGATGCCCAACTATGGTATCAAGTCCCAAAGGCATTGCGTTCACCATCTCTTTTAACTGCGCAATCGAGAGTGCTTTAAATATTTCTTCATCACTTATCTCTTCGCCCATCGTGATGTTAAAACGCAAAGTAGAATTAAAAAGAATAGGCATTTGAAGTACTAAAAATATCTTTTTTCTCAGAGAACTTTTATCCAGCTCTTCGATGTCGATACCGTTACATGTAAAGCTTCCCGCATCCTTTTCATAGAATCCTGATATCACCTGAGCGAGTGTCGTCTTGCCACTTCCGCTTGCTCCGATCAGTGCTATTTTAGAACCAGAAGGAATCTCAAAAGAGATATCTTCGAGTATTTTTTTGTCTGCGTTATAAGAAAATCCGAGATTCTTAAGTGAAATATCCACATGTGTGCTTTCAATACTTTTATCTGAACTTGCTTCTGTTTTAAGAGAAAGTATTCTGTTTAGACGCTTTATAGCCGCCATCGCCGAAGCATAAGAGTATTGCATAGATAAAATATCCTGAACCGGCGTCATAATAAACCAGATATAGCCAAACATCGCAAACATCATCCCGATACTGAGATTGCTATAAGCCACAAGTAAAAGCCCACTCGCGCGTAAAAGCTCAAAGACGATCAAAAAGATCGTATAAGAAAGTCGCTCATATGCGACACTTTTATAGCCATACGCATTGGAAGTTTTTTGAATATTGTCTGCCAAAATGACTGCTTTAGAGAAAAAATAGTTCTCTTTATTACTCGCCTTTATCTGTCCGTAGAGTTCTAAAGTCTCGCCAACACTCTCTTGAAACTTTTCTATCGATTCATTCTCATCTTTTTTTAGCTCCCCTACACTCTTTGACATCTTTTTACTCACAAGCATGATAAGCGGCTGGATAACAAGGATCATAAGACCTAAAATCGGATTGATCGTGATCATTACAACTCCGACAGCTATCAGCGTTAAAACCGAAGAGACAAATTTACTTACGCTTGTGATAATAAAATTGTCCAAAGTGTTTACATCAGTGATGAGATTAGCTGTGATGGCTCCGCTTCCAAGTGTTTCATACTCATTCATGGATGCAATTTCAAGATGATCTATAAGTCTTTTTCTGATCATAAAAGTGACATATTTAGATATTTTTGTAAAGATTTTGGTTATGACAATGCCAAGTATAAAATAGATAAATCTTAAAAATATCACAGCCAAAGTAACCAGTGCTATATAATAAAATGCACCTCCCCCGCCAAAAAGCCACTCTATCGTATGCACAATATGTGAAGGCTTATGAAGTAAAACCTCATCAACCATTATCGGAAGCATGAGAGGAATTGGTACACTGACAAGTATAACGACAACAGTTATGATTTGCCCGTATATAAGTGCAGATCTTTTATGAAGCATCAGGTTAAAAATAGATTTAAGAGTTATGGGTTCATTGTTCATGATGCAATTATAACCCTTACATGTAAAATCTGCTTCTTTAGTGTAAAATTAGAGAAATTATTTAAAAGAGTATTATGCAGCGAGTCGAATTTGGAGATCAGTACAGAGACAGAAAAAATGCCGTTTTTCTAGCTATCTATGTCGATAAAATCTCACCTTGGAAATACTTTGACGACGATATCAGACATATGATATGCCCTGCACTTATCATGATTGACAGATGGGATGGACGCATGGGATTTCCGGGTGGAACTGTCGATGAGGGCGAAGAGCTTTTGGATGCTTTAGTACGCGAAGTCAAAGAGGAGATCGGCATCACGGTCAGACCTGAAAAAGTACGTCCTATCGCAACACACATGGGCAAGATCGTCACCCATCTTTACGCGCTTGAAGTGCTGGAGATAGAGTTTTTACATATCTACTACCATATCCTAAACAACTTCTCACGCTCAATCCTGCTCCATGCCTACGAAGAGGGAGATAAATCTCACTTTATGTCTGAGATTACGGGCATAAAGATCGTTCCCGTCTTTGAACATAAAAATAAAGGAATCAATCTCTTTTTACAAAACTCCTTCGCGGGTTCTGCAAAAGATGAGATATTAATTATGCTTGATGAGCTTTTTAAAATGGATATAAAAAAGTTCAAATAGTCTTACGCCGGCTATGACAACCACGCCTATAAGCATTCCAACGATTATATCATTGACAACACTTGGTACTCCGTTTATGAAATAGGGATGAAAAAACTCTACATGGTGAGCGAGTATTCCACCTCCCACTATTATCATGGCAAAAGTCCCGACTACGCCTAAAACTCGAATTAGTTTTGGCATCGCACTGATTAAAAATGCACCGCCTTTTTCACACTTCTTTTCCAAGAGCCAAAAACCTACATTGTCCATTCTTACTATTAAAGCCACAAAACCATACACTCCAAAAGTCGCTAAGAGTGCCACAAAAGCTGTAGAGATCACTTGCACAACAAATGGCTCTTTTATAACAGTTCCCAAAGCGATAACGACAATCTCTATGGAGAGAATAAAGTCCGTAAAAATAGCTGATCTTATCT
Organism: Sulfurimonadaceae bacterium; assembly: GCA_036171835.1. Classification (GTDB taxonomy): domain Bacteria; phylum Campylobacterota; class Campylobacteria; order Campylobacterales; family Sulfurimonadaceae; genus Hydrocurvibacter. The sequence continues at coordinate 6,016 of JAVHRU010000113.1, forward strand.
TCTCTTTTTCCAAATCCAAGATATTTTCCGCCGTTGAATTTAAGAGTTCCTCATTTTTTTCTTTATGCTCGCTATGAAACAAATACTCTTCTATCTTCTCCGTTCCCTCATAAAGCAGATAGATCCCGCCAAGCATCAAAATGTAAATAATCAAACTCGGGGCAAAGGCACTTAAAATAAATGCAACGGGTAAGATAATCGCTTTATTTCTCAAAGATCCTTTTGCGATTGCCCAAAGAACGGCTAGTTCACGTGATTGGTCATATCCGCTTGCTTTCTCGGCACTTACTGCGAGATCATCTCCTAAAACTGCCGTCGTTTTTTGTGTGGCTATCTTACTTGCAACGCCCACATCATCTGCGAGCATCGCTATATCATCTAAAAGTGCAAAGATTCCTGCTGCCATTTATATCATCCCTTTTTTTGTAGAGTAGATTATGCGCATAATAGAGTTAAAACAAGATGAAATTTAACTTTCTACTGCTATAATAAACGGATATCCAAGCAAAGGTAAGAGTTTGCCACAAAAAAATCCAACTGATGTTTATGTTGCTATTGGTTCAAGTGCTGGCGGGTTTGAAGCCCTTTCTCAGATAGTCACAAATCTGAGTTCTTCTACAGGCTTTTACTATTTTTTGGCACAACACCACTCACGCGGTGAAAAAAGTATCTTAGCCGAATTGTTAAATAAAATGGGTGCGATCAAAGTTCTTACAGTCACTTTAGAAACTCTCTTTGAACCCGATGTTATCTATGTCCTTCTTCCAGAACTTTCCCTAATCACAACTGACAATCAAGAGCTAATAGCTGTCAAAGTAGATGAAAATCTCCATATTCCTCTGCCAAATATGGACTCTTTACTCGGTGAACTTTGTAAGCTAAAAGATGCAAAGGTCATCGGTATCATTTTATCCGGAACTGGAAGTGATGGCACAAAAGGGATGAAGCTAGTCAAAAACTCAGGAGGAATCACTATAGCCCAGTCTCCTGAGTATGCTTTATTTGCAAGTATGCCCCAACATGCCATAGATGCAAAAATAGTTGATTATATTTTACATGTCAAAGATATCCCAGATAAACTGCTCAAACTCTCAGATACCCTCAAAAATGGAACTTATATGACGCTGGAACTTCCTTTTGATTCCATTCGTAAAATGCTGTATCAAGATAAAAATCTCGACCTTTTTAAATACAAAGATGAGACGATCAACAGACGCATAGAAAAACGGATGAAAATACTTGGTATCACCCATATTGAAGAATATGAACAATATATGAAAGAACATCAAAGCGAGATTCCCCTTTTAAACAGTGAAGTGCTCATCGGAGTAACAGAATTTTTTCGAGGAAAAGAAGCATTTGCATCCCTCAAAACTATTTTAAGTGCTAAAATCAGCGCATTGCCACAAAACAGTGAATTTCGTATTTGGAGTGTTGCTTGTGCAAGCGGAGAAGAGCCCTACTCTCTAGCAATACTCATAGATGAGATTTGTGAAGAGCTCAAAATATCTTTACTTGTAAAGATATTTGCAACAGATATTGATGAAAGAGGATTACAAAAAGCAAGAAAAGGGTTCTATACCAAACAGTCTCTCAAAAATTTAAGCGATGCATATCTTGCAAAATATTTTATCAAAGTTGGAGATGGATACCAGATCATAAAAAGATTACGTGATCAGATCGTCTTTGCCACTCATAACTTTTTACAAGATCCCTCTTTTATCAATATGGATCTCATCACATGTAGAAATGTTATGATCTATATTATTCATTCCATTCAGAATGATTTGCTGGCACTTTTTCATTTTTCACTAAGAGAAAAAGGTTTGCTTTTTTTAGGTGCTTCAGAATCGCTTCAAGGAAATGGAAAACTTTTTTCTGTGCTTGATAGCAAATATCGAATCTACCTCAAAGAAGATACCAGCCAAATCAGACATCCCAGACTCACAAGCAAACTCACTTATGTTCAGCCAAATATACAAACAACTCAAGGAGAAAACTCACCTATGCAAACATTCAATCCAAAACTTATAGAAGAACATCTTAAAGTTGAACTCTTTAAGTACTTCAAAAGTGGCTGTTTGATTATTGATCGTGATTACAATATCATCTATAAAAAAGGTGAAATTCCCTATCTTCATTTTTCTGATGGAATTCTCAGTTTAAATCTTTTTGATAATCTTGACAAAAATCTTGAATACAACACCAGAATTCTGCTCAAACATGTACTAAACTCCAACAAACTAGAACGTACAAAATTTATACAAATGAAAAATGAAGAGTTCCTTCAAATCATTGCTCAGCCATTTTTTCTTGAGAAGCATCAAGCTATGATACTGATCAATTTTCAAAACATAGATGCGCAAAGTTTAGAGTTTAACCGTGATGTTCTACCGCAATTTAGTGAAAATACCATGATCACAACACTCTCATCTCAACTCACTCAAACGAGAGAGGAGATCACAAATATCTCAAATGAGCTCATTCTCTCCAAACAAAGTATGGATGTCATCAATGAAGAGCTCCAAGACTCAAATGAAAAACTCCAGTCCACTGTAGAAGAGCTTGAAACGTCCAATGAAGAGTTGCAATCTTCAAATGAGGAGCTTTTAGCTTCTCTAACTTCCAACAAAGAGCTCCAAAATAGACTTTCTTTACTGCTAAATTCTTCACTCGATGGAATCCTCGGACTCGATATGGACGCACGCCATATTTTTGTAAATACAAAAGCTGCCGAACTTTTTGGATATTCACAAGAGTATCTTATAGGAAAAAAGAGCCATCAACTATGGCATCATACAAAGCCTGATGGTTCACACTATCCAGAAAGTGAGTGTCCTGTAAACAGCGTATTGCATAACGGTGAAGAAAGCAGAGGTGAAGATCTCTTTTGGCGCAGTGATGGAACATCTTTTCCAGTTGAATTTATCCGCAGCCCTATTAAAGAGGATAACAAGATTATTGGTGCTTTGGTCGTTTTTCGGGATATAACAAAACAAAAAGAGCAAGAACGTCAAACAAAACATGAGCAAGATCTCATAGCAACCTATCTCAATACCGCTGGAACAATCGTACTTCTCTTAGATACAAATGCCAATATTGTCACTATCAATGAAGCTGGATGCAGGATTTTAAATGTGATAAAAGAGGAAGTTATCGGTCTTAACTGGCTTGAATCTTTTATACTAAAAGAAGATATTCAAGAAATAAAATATAGTTTCAACTCTTTAATTAAAGAAACTTCTACACAAATAATACATCATGTCAATAAAGTAATTGATATGAACAAAAATGAGCATCTTATCGCTTGGAACAATGCAACCTATACAGATGGTAATGGCAATATCATAGGAGTGATCGCAACTGGAAATGACATCACACAAGAGGAATATCTTAATGCTGAACTCTCAAGAACAAATCTCAAATATATTAAAACATTTGAAGCAGCACAGATAGGCATCGCACATGTTGGACTTGATGGATCATGGCTTGATGTCAATAACTACTTATGCCAACTTGTAGGCTATACAAAAGAGGAGCTTCTTAAACTGACATTTCAAGATATTACGCATCCAGATGATCTGCTTACAGATATCTCTTACGTGCAAAAACTCATCGATGGACAATCTGATAACTACCAGATGGAAAAACGCTATATATGTAAAGACAAACATATTATTTGGATCAATCTCTCTGTAGTAATCATTCGTGACAATCTTCAAAAACCTCTCTACTTTATCTCCATCATCCAAGATATCTCTCAGATCAAGTTCCTTACCCTTGAACTCGAAGCAAGAAAAAATGAGCTAGAAAATGTCATACGTTTTGCTCCTAATCCTATCATCCTCTTTAACGAAGATGGCAAAATTTTAGTGATGAATAACGCTTGGATGGAGCTTACAGGATACACATTAAAAGAGATTCCAACTATTGATATATGGAAAGAGAAAGCCTGCAAAATGGCGAATAATTGCAATGGAATTGATATCAAAAAACTCTTTGATGAGAATATTCCTTTAAATATGGGTGAAATAAAAATATATACAAAAGAAAACAAAGAGCTTATCTGGATCTTTTCTGTTTCTCCTTTAGAAAACAGATACAACGCTATGCGTGTTGTCATCGCTTCAGCTATGGATATCACTCAGATGCAAAAAAATGAGGAGTTGATGTTGCTTCAATCACGCCAAGCTGCTATGGGTGATATGATAGGGATGATCGCTCATCAATGGAGACAGCCCTTAAGTGTTATCGGGATGGTTGCAAATAATCTCAAAGCCGTATTAGCACTTAAAAAAGAGATCACCGTTCTTGATGTTGAAAAACTTACAGCTATTTTGGATGAACAAACGCAATATCTCAGCCATACCATTGATGATTTTAGAACATTTTTTAAACCTGAAAAAGCAAAAGAAAAGATCTCACTTTGCAAGATTTTTGACAAACTCAAAAGTATGCTGCTTCAAACTCTTGAGAATAACAATATTTCTATAGAGTTCATTCATAATTGTGAAATTGAGATTGAAACTTATCCAAATGAATTTATACAAGTGCTTTTAAACCTTATTAACAATGCCAAAGATGCAATGAAAGAGCGTCAGATACAAAATGGAAAAATTATCATAGATACACAAACAGATACAAAAAATCTCACCATCTTAGTCAAAGACAATGCTGGGGGAATCGATAAATCTGTCATTACAAATCTTGGAGAACCTTATGTCACTACAAAAAGTAAAAATGGCACGGGACTTGGAATATATATGTCTTTGATGATCTTAGAAAAACATTTCAACGGAAATTTGACATGGAAAAACTGTGAAAATGGAAGTTGTTTTTCAATCATCCTTCCTCTGCAAATCATACAAGAGGAAGAGATACAATGACAGATATGATAGAACTCAAACAAAACTGCTCTACTCTTAATGTTTTATATGTTGAAGATGATGCAAAACTCCGCGATATTGTGGCTGATTATCTGAAAATGCTTTTTGCAAGCGTTGTCTGTGCAGAGGATGGCGAAATTGGTCTTGAAAAATTTCAAGAAAATAAGTTTGACCTTGTCCTCACAGATATTCAGATGCCTCGAATGAATGGTATCGAGATGATAGAAGCAATCAGAAAAATACAGCCTGAACAAGAAATTATCATCTTAACTGCTTTTTCTGAGTCTATCTATTTTATGGATGCCATACGTCTTGATGTGAGTGGATATTTGATGAAGCCTGTTGACTTTGAAAGCATAAATCAAACACTTTCTCGCATAACTCAAAAAATCATTGCAATACAAGAAAATCAACATTATAAAATTGATCTGGAGAAAATGGTTCAGGTGGAAGTAGAAAAAAACAGTGTCCTTGAACAAGAAAAAATCTATAACTATGAACAAACTCTTTTAGCGCTTGTTGAGATGATAGAACGCCGTGATACTTACACAGGTGGGCACTCAGAGCGTGTGGCAATCTACTGCAAAGCCATAGCAAAGCAGGCTGGATGTTCAAAAGAGGATTGTGATCTTATCTACAGAGCTGGGATTTTACATGACATAGGCAAGATCGTCACGCCCGATGCCGTTTTACTTAAACCCGGAAAACTTGAAGCAAATGAGTATAAACTCATCCAAGAGCATGTGACTGCGAGTAAAGAGATGCTTGAAAAGATACCGATGTATCAAGAACTCTCCATCATAGTCGGCTCACATCATGAAAGATATGATGGACAAGGATATCCAAAAGGGTTCAAAGGTGAGGAGATTCCATTTTTATCAAGGATCATGATCATTGCCGATGCTTTTGATGCTATGACTACAAACCGTATCTATAAAACACGACTAAGTAAAGAAGAAGCACTTCAAGAGATAAGAGACAAAAGTGGTACGCAGTTTGATCCAGCGCTCACAGAATTTGCGATAATAGCACTCCAAGAGATAGATACAGAGATTTACACAACGCAGATGCCTTTTGGAGATATTGAAAAAGAGCGTTTTGCCTATTTTTATAGAGATCAGGTTACTGAAATGTATAACCAATCTTACCTCGATCTTGTCTTACTTCAAAATAAAAATTCTCAAAAATATCATTTTTTGTGTTTAGTCAATCTGCATAACTTCAGCGCTTATAATCAAAAAAATAGTTGGCAAAAGGGAGATGAACTTCTCAAAGCCATAGCAAACTATCTTCAAAACAATTGTCAAAACTCTTTGATTTTTCGTTTTGAAGGAGATGACTTTGTGATCATGTCCCAAGAGGAAATAAAACTTTCTACATCAGTAATAGATGAACAGCTTCAAAGTTATGATGCTACACTTTTTTCAAGTATACAAACATTGAATATTAAAGAAAAAGAACTCTACTCGATTTTAGATTTTAAACGTTCAAAGTAGTGTAATCTCTGTTATCTCAGAGCTTGCCCCTAAACGCATTGGCGGTCCCCAATATCCTGTTCCACGGTTGACATAGATCTGAAGATCAGCGCTGTGTTGATGCAGTCCACTAATATATGGCTGTGAAAGTCTGACCAAAAAACGAAACGGATAGATCTGTCCACCATGTGTATGTCCGCTTAACATCAAGTCCACACCCTCACCTACTTCTTCGATGAACTTTGGCTGATGCGCTAGTAAAATAGTCGGTGCATCTTGTTTGCTTATAAGGGCTTTTTGAAGATCTGGCATATAAATGCCCATCCTATAACCAAAGAGGTCATTTACTCCAGCGAGATTAAATCCTTTTCCTTCTTGCCCTATATAGACATTTTCATTATCCAAGACTTTGATGCCACGCGCTTTTACATTTTCAATAATTTTTGCAATACCGTGAAAATATTCATGATTTCCAACAATATAATAAACTCCGTACACTGACTTGAGTGCTTTGAGTTCATCAAGAATCGCCCCAGTATTTTCGATCTTTATATCTACAAGATCTCCCGTAATGACGATGAGATCAGGACTCAGCGCATTCACCTTTTCTACGACCTCTTTTATAAAACTTTGCCCGACAAGTCCACCGATATGCAAGTCACTGATTTGAACTATTTTATAAGGCTGTTTAAGCTCTTTTATCTTCACATCGACTTTTTCTATCACTATAGTTCTGGCTTCTTCCATCGCTCTAGCGCTCAAAACAAATGCAATGCCTAAAGAAGAGATATCCAGAGACTTTTTAAAAAAGGCCCGTCTTGAATTAGAAAGCGGCAGGCTCAAGAGAATAACGCGTGAAAAGTCATACACAAGCGCAGTACAAAAAAGTAAAAAAACGATGCCGATAGGAACTGAAAATAAAAAGTAAAGCCAGTTTGGAGTGTTTACAAAATAGCGTGCAAACATGTAACCGATGATCCCTAGATAGTTTATAACTAAAAATATGTTGAGGGAGTGTTTGATACTTTTTCTTGCATCAAGCTTTAAAATCAGCCTTTTGTAAATGTAAAAATTGATAAGAGCAAAAACCGATAAGAAGATCACACTAAAATATATAAGATTCATAAAGCGGATTATAACAACAAATAAAAAATAGATTTATCTAAATTTGATACAATGACTCCCATCTTACATGTAAGGCTTACAATGGATTTACAACAGATACTTTTAGAGATACAAGAGGAGATAAAACCCTTTTTAAAAGAGGGAAAAGTCGCCGACTACATCCCAGCACTCAGCCGTGTCAATCCAGATCAGTTTGCTATGAGCATCACACTTTTTGATGGCACTTCTTATCATATAGGCTGCAGTAATAACAAATTTTCGATCCAAAGTATCTCTAAAGTTTTCACCTTTACAAGAGCCGTAAATATCTACAGTAAAGCACTCTATGAAAGAGTGGGCAAAGAGCCATCGGGAAATCCTTTTAACTCTTTAGTGCAACTTGAGTATGAACATGGAAAACCAAGAAATCCCTTCATAAATGCCGGTGCTATCGTCATCACAGATGCCCTTATCTCTCACTTTAAAAACAGCAAAGATACTTTTGATTATATTTTAGATTTTATAAGAGCGATTTCAGATGATCAAACCATCACATATGATCAAGAAGTGTGCGATTCTGAATATGAACACGGTTTTAGAAATCTCGCCCTTGCAAAT
>JAVHRU010000113.1:14198-27260 GCA_036171835.1 Sulfurimonadaceae bacterium
TTTTCACCGCGTTTGAACTCTTGGGGCAACTCACTTGTTGGAACAAAAGCACTGGAAATATTTGCCCACAAAACTGGTCTCTCTATTTTTTAAGAGAGTCCGTTACTTTTTACCATGAACTGTCATCGCCTGTGCTAGAACTGTTGTCATCCCAAGAAGAACTATCCGAGATACCAAAATCAGTATCACCTGCATCATTTGATGGCTGAACATTGTTGTTATGAGACATCGATGAGTTGTTTGAAGAGGAATCTTTAGTATCCGTAAAATGGTGCATTAGCTCTTCTGCTGCAACCATACCAACACCCGCTGCTGCTCCTGTTGCAAGTCCGCTCATGATATTGCTTCCCAAACCGCCACCTTGGTTAGGTTGATTGCCTTGATTGTAGCCGTTACTATTAGGATAACCGCCTTGCTGTGGCGCTTGATTGTATTGATTTTGTTTACGCGAAGAGAACGATTTCCAAATCATGACGATAAGAAATACAACTCCGCCGGTAAGAAGGAAGGTCATCCAAGGAAATCCGCTTGATTTTTTCTCTTGAGTATTTTGAATATTTTGTGGCATTTGTGTAGTTTTCGTAGTGGAAACCGCGTTCCCCTCAATCATCTGTTTTAAAGCAACAACCGCTTCAGGCTTTGCAAAAGGAAGTTTTGGTGAAAGCTGTTCTGCAATGGCTAGTTCATCATGCGCTGCTTTTTTATTGCCTTGACGCACTAAAATCTCAGCATCTACGAAGTGCGCTTTTGCACTGTCTGGATGTTTTTGAAGTACTTCTTCAATCATCTTGTGTGCTTCATCCATGTGACCAGAAGCCATTGTCTGATAGATCTGATGTACGTTTGACTCGGCAAACAGTGCTGTAGCCGATAAAAGTAATATTAAAAACGATTTTTGTATCTTCAACATTGAAAGGTTCCTTTTTGTGTTCTAAAAAATTTTAAGAATCATACTCACTATAAGTAAATCTAAGACAAACTATCTTCATACTATCTTCATACTTCTTTTATATAATGTTTTAAAATTCATTAAGGTGGTTAGAAATGAAAACAACATTCTCAAGTGTTGCTGTAGCAACACTTTTTCTCACAATCATAGGTGTCGATAACGCCTATGCCCTTCCAAGCTTTGCACGTCAAACGGGACTTAGCTGTACTATGTGTCACGCAGGAGGACAGTTTCCTGCATTAACTGAAATGGGACGTCAATTTAAGCTCGGTGGTTACACTATGGGTGGAGGCGAGACAAAGATGCCTCTTCCTTTGGCAGCTATGGTTCAAGTAGCTATGAGCTCCACTAAAAATGGTGCTGATGGTATAGCGGCTACAAGCGCAAATGGTGTAAATGAAAATAACAAAGTTAATTTTCCGCAGATGAGTATCTTTTATGGCGGTAAAATTTATGATAACTTCGGTGCTTTCGTACAGATTACATACGATTCTTCTGATCTCCCAAAAGATCTGACTACAAAAAGAATAGCTGCAGATAATACCGATATCCGTTACGGCAATAATACGACTCTCCTCAATAACTCTTTAATCTACGGTGCTTCACTCAATAATAATCCGACAGTTCAAGATATATATGCAAGTACACCTGTTTGGGGTTATCCTTGGGCAACTCCTAGTATTGGTGCAGGCGTACCGGGACCGATAATAGAGAGTCTTGGTGGTAATGTCGTAGGATTAAATGCTTATGGACTTTATGCTGATACTCTTTATCTTGAGCTTGGAGGATATCAAGACTCATACAGCAGAAATGATATATTGAAAAACTTAACTTTTAATGGCAGTCCTGTTGGTGTACAAGCACAAAATGGATCAGGCACTGGAATTTTAGACGGTACTGCGCCCTATCTACGTGTAGCTCTTCAGCATACGTTTGGAGATAGTTTTGTGATGGTGGGCGGTTACGGCTCACATATGAATATTGCACAAGCTGGTACAAACCAACTTGATGAATATAATGATGTAGCGATTGATGGTGAGTATCAATATATTGCCAATACCCATTCACTAACTCTTACTGCTAGAAACACATGGGAAAAGCAGACTTTAAACGGCAGTAATCTGATGGATCCAGCAAGTGCTAATCTTCACCAGTCTCTTTCTGTATTCTCTGCGATGGCAGCGTATACTTTTGATTCAAAATATGGAGTTACTCTCGGATATAATCAGGCATCTGGTAGTGGATATGTTTCAAGTCAAGATTCAAGCGCATATCTTATTGAAGCAGCCTACACACCTATAGAAAATATCCGTATAGTTTTACAAGATATGGTCTTCACAAAGCTAAACGGAGCAACAGGAAGTGCAGCATCTGACAACAATACTATCACACTAGGTGCGTGGTTGATGTTCTAATGAAAAGTATTGAAAAATGCTAAAAATAAAAACGGCTTAACATTTGTACGCATATAAATTTGAAGCTTTTACAACCCTCTGCGAACTCCAACTAGAGTGTAACTGCGAAACATCTGCCAACTTATTGGCAGATGATATTCTATTTCATGCAAAGCAATTAGAAAAAAATTACAGTTATTTTAATGAATATTCAGAGCTTTATCAAATAAACCACAGAGATACAAACATCTTACATGTAAGTGATGAGTTTGCAGGACTTTTACAGTTAGCTCTTTTTTACAGTGAAATAACAAATGGTGCATTTGACATAGCAATGGCCGGAACTTTAAAAGACAAAAGAGAAAATTTTGAAGTTATTTTACCTTTTGCATCTTCTGCATGTATGAAGATTGATGGTAATATTTTAACTTTTAACAACTCTATTACAAAGATAGACTTCGGCGGACTAGTCAAAGAGTATGCCGTTGACCAGTCCATACTAATCCTGCAACTCGCAGGAATCACATCAGCTCTAGTAAACTTTGGCGGTGATGTTGCGGTTATAGGAACTTGTGAGGGAGAGAAATGGAGCATAGGTATACAAGATCCTCTTAATGAGCATGAAAATATTGAGATTATCAAGATTGAGACCTCTTCACTTTGTACCTCCGGACACTCTAAAAGATATAAAGAAATTGATGGAAAAAGATTCTCACACATCATCACATTAGAAAAAAATGATTTGAAGCAAATAAGTATTATCGCACCTACAACCATAGATGCGGGAATCTGGAGTACCGCTTTACTTGTAAATCCAGAATTACAGCTGCCAAACCATGTAAAAGTTGTGAACAAAGTTTTATAAAAGAATTGCTTATATAGGATAAAATACTAGTATGAATATTTTAATAGTTGAAGATGATTTACTCAATGCCGATCTCATAGAAAGGCTACTGCACAAAGAGGGATTTGATGTCGATGTCGCCACTTCCTTTATCGATGCCATCTCTTGCATTGACAAAAGTATCTATGATCTTATTATACTTGATTGGAATCTACCCGATAAAAGCGGATATGAGCTACTAGAAGAACTTCGCAGTCTTTTAATAGATGCTCAAGTATTAATGCTCTCAGCAAATGATGGAGTGGAGTATAGAGTGAAAGCATTAAACGGCGGTGCAGATGATTATCTTTGCAAACCCTACTCGCATGTAGAGCTTTTAGCCAGAGTCAATTCACTGCTCAGACGTACAAACTCAAACAAAAATACAATCATTCAGATCGCTTCAGTTTTTATTTATAAAAATACCAAAGAGGTTAAGATAGAGGATGAACTTATCAACTTGACACCTGCAGAATATGAACTTTTAGAGGTGCTCGCTTCAAATCCAAAGAAGACCTTTACAAAATTTGAGCTTTTATCTCTTATCCACAATGAATATGCGTCATTTTCGATGAGCAACATTATAGAAGTACATATAAAAAATATACGAAAAAAACTCCAAGATAAAGAGATCATAAAAACCGTACGCTCTATCGGTTACAAGATCGTATCCTAAAGGTTGAAAGATGCGTAAATTACTTGGAATATTTATACTGTTTATTTCACTACATGCCCAAGATTATGAACTAGGAAATGGCATACAAGTGGGTTCTTTGCCGCTTTATCTTGGAGGATATTTTTCACTCAATTATGAAAATAAAGCAAATGAAAAAAAATACAGTCTCGATGATCTTGCAATACTTGGATATGGCAGTTATAACAAGTTTTCCTATATGGCTGAATTTGAATTTCATGAACTCTATTTACAGAGCTCTGTTGGTGATAGCACAACTATCAAAAGAGACACACAACTTCATACTGAGCGACTCTACCTTGATTATGAATACAATGAGCATTACACATTCAGAGCCGGAAGATACAACTCTTCTATAGGCTTTTGGAATCTTTTACCTATCAATGTCCTTAGACAAACCACATCCAATCCAAAAACACAAGATCTTTTTCCAAACTTTACAACAGGTGTAGATTTAACATACGCATCCTATAATGATAACGAGTTTAGAATTGACCTGATGCTACAGAATAATAAAGATATCGATCCTACATATAACAACTATAATATAGACAAATTTTATGGGTTAGGTGGCGTATATGAAAAAGATAATTATTCTATAAAATTTAATGGAGGCTATTTTCACACTGTAAATACCATCGATGATAACCTCTATTATTTTTTACTGTCTGCAAAATATGATACTAATGATTATGAGATTTCAAGTGAAATAGGCAGACAAGAATCAAAAACTAGAGTAACAACTCCATACGCAGGGTATCTTCAAGGTTTATACCGTTTTACGCCTCGGCATATAGGACTACTTCGTTTAGAGTCATATGATGATAAACTCCAAAACAAATCAGACAGTTTTTCAGTACTAGGATATACTTACAGACCCTCATATCCAGTCGCGATTAAATCAGAGTATCAGTTTCATACCCTGAACAAAGAAAATCAATTTTTATTTTCCGTTTCAGTACTTTTTTAATGAAGAAGGAAAAATGATGAAACTATTTTTAGCAATTTTTCTCTTATCAAATATCGCTTCTAGCCATGAATATGTCGTTATTGCCAACAAGCATATGACCGATTTATCACCATCTCAAATCAAAGCGATCTTTTTAAAAAAAATAATTGTTATCAATGATCTTCAAGCAGTTCCCCTCAATCTCGATGCCAGAGATCCTCTTCGTGCAAAATTCGAACAAAAGATTCTAGAAATGAGCTTCGATCGCCTACAGTCACACTGGACGAAAGAGCATTATCTTGGACATAGACCTCCTATTAGTTTAAAATCTCAAGAGAGTGTCAAAGCTTTTGTAAAAAAAGTAGATGGTTCTATCGGTTATATAGACATGGACAATATGGACGATAATTTAAAAATATTATACAAATGGAGTGATTGATGGCGACTGTACTTTTATGTGACGATGAGCTAATGAATAGAAAAGTCGCTTCAAAAATATTGATCAAAGAGGGTTTTCGCGTATTAGAAGCCCAAAATGGAAAAGAAGCTATTGATATTTTGCAAAATTCTACTGTGGATTTGATCCTTATGGATTTGATGATGCCCATCATGGACGGTTTTGAAGCGACAAAACTTATAAAAAGCAATAAAGAACTTGCAGCCATTCCACTTATTATCATCTCCGCTCTCTCAGATAAGGAAGCCGTTATCAAAGGTCTGGAGATGGGTGCTGATGAGTATCTCACAAAACCTTTTGATCTTATGGATTTTAGACTCAGAATAAAGAATGCCATCAAAATAGGTATCTATCACAATATGATCAAAGAACATAAAGAGCTGTTAGAACTCGAGGTTCAGGAGAAAACAAAAGAGTTGCAAGAGGCGCTTATTGAAGTACAAAACAGTGAAAAAGATATCATCTCTATTTTAAGTAAAACAGCAGAATACAGAGATAATGAGACATCAGCACATACTATTCGAGTCGGTGAAATGGCCGCTGTTCTGGCAAGTAAATTTGGTTGGGATGATGATGCAGTGGAACTTATGCGACTTGCGGCGCCTATGCATGATATTGGAAAAGTGGGCATTGAAGACAGGATCCTTTTAAAACCGGGTAAACTTAATGAGGAAGAGTTTTCCATTATGAAAAAGCATGCACAAATAGGCTACTCAATCCTCTCTCAAAAAACAACACCGCTACTAAAGCTTGCAGCACAAATAGCTTACACTCACCACGAAAAGTATGACGGCAACGGCTATCCACAAGCTCTCCAAGCTGATGAGATCCCACATAGCGGAGCAATCGTGGCTGTTGTCGATGTTTTTGACGCACTTTTGAGTAATAGACCTTATAAAAAAAGCTTCACGCTCGAAGCCGCACTAGAGATCATCAAGGCTGGTTCAGGAGATCATTTTCATCCAAAAATTGTTGAACTTTTTTTAGAGAATCTAGATGAGATTTTAGAGATCCAAAAAAGATTCCATGATGTTTGATTTTTTTCACAGATCTCTAAGAAACAAACTTTTAGTCACTTTTCTAGCTGTTGGATTTTTACCGTTTTTAACCCTTTTGGTATACACTCTTTTTTTAAGCCAAACAAAGATAGTTCATAAAATAGTTGTTGAGCAATCTGATCGAGCACAGGTCGTTGTGAAACTCATCAACAATAATTTACTTTCTTTAAAGAATGAAATAAAGTTTATAGGTTCTTTGGATCTTATGGATGATATTTTGGCTGAAGATATCGATAAAAGAATTGCACGTCTCTTAGCGCAAAAATCAAGTGATCTGGGTATAAATAATATCCTCTTAGTCACAAACACAGATGGTACTGTGATTTCATCATCCAGCACAAAGAAATCTGATCAAAAAATGTTCAATGTTAAAGACTTTTCAAATAAAAATAACGGAGAATATATCAAAGGGAATACTTTATATATCTATTCAAAAATATCCTCTTCATTTGATAAACAAAGAGCATTAGGATTTTTAATTTTAGAATATAACTTAAATAATCTAGATATCTATCTGACACATCAAAACAGTATTCACTCTTACATCATCAATCCCAAAAGTGATCTTCATATTGGAGAAGATCTTTCACTTCCTTTAGATTTTAAACAAAAAAGTGACCATATCATCAATAATCAATATGTAATTGTATACCAAAATATTCCAACGGTTATGGAAGGTTGGTATATTGTCTATGCTGTAGATAAAAGTGTTGCTTTAACATTTTTTTATGACTTTGTCCGTTTTATGCTTTACATTTCTATAGTGATCTTTATCTTTGTTATCTATCTCTCTTTGAAAATCTCCAAGGGAGTTGTAAAACCCATAGAAGTACTGACTAGGGCAACAGATGATATCATCAGCACACACAACTATACGACACAACTCGAGATACACACACAAGATGAGATAGCCATACTCACCCATTCATTTAACAATATGCTAAAAGTCACTTCACTGGCTTTAGATAAACTTGAAGAGGAAAATAGACTGAGACTCAAAAGATTTATCCAGCTTATAGAAACTTTTAATACGATTATCCAAACAAAAACAGAAAATGAATGTATCGAAACTTCGATCAAGCAGATCAAACTTTTAACCAATAAAAGCGATCTACAATTTCAAAAAGAGAGCTTAATATATACCGACAATGAACATATATCCCTACATGTAACGAACTTTGAAGATAACTCAACGCTTTATTTTGGTGCAATTGATCTGGGTTTTGAAGAATATACGGATAAAAATGAGCAAAATTTTTACAACTCTATCGCCAATATGATCATCCTACAGCTCGATAGAATAAGACTCATCAATAAAACGATGTCAGCATCACATGCAAAATCTGCATTTATATCAAATATGTCTCATGAGCTTCGAACACCACTCAATGCTATCATAGGTTTTTCTCAGTATATGATCACCTACGAAGAGCTCGATGATGATCAAAAAGAGGTGATGTTAAATATAGAATCTTCGGCACATTATTTACTTGAAATGATCAACGAGATCCTTGATATCGCTAAAATAGAAGCTGGCAAGATGCAAGCTCATCCTGAGGAGACAGATGTTTTAGAACTCGTACATGGCTGCTTTAAAATGCTTCAACCGTTGGCCATTGATAAAGGTCTAGAATTTCATCTCTCATCTGAGAAATTTCAAAATAAAATATATATGACCGATCCAAAAATGTTTAAACAAATAGTCTTAAACCTCATCTCCAATGCTATAAAATTCACAAAAGAGGGATTTGTAAACCTTGAACTTTCAAATGATGAGAAGGGTCTGCTCTTTGAAGTGAGCGATAGTGGTATTGGGATCTCTGAAGAAAATATAGATCAGCTTTTTAACGACTTTACTCAAGTGGAAAATGTGATGCAAAAACAGCATAAAGGCACAGGTCTTGGACTCTCGCTCAGTAAAAAACTTTCTCACATTTTAGGTGGAGATGTTACTCTCATGAGTGATGGCATAGAACAGGGAACAACAGCAAGTTTTACTCTCTAATAGAAATAAGGAGTTTTTTTGACAACTATCATTATGCTCTTTATCCTGCCCATTGGGATCATAGTTTATTTTTTTGATAAAAAAGTTCAAAAAGAGAACCAGAAAAAGTTTGATGATTATGTCACGCAAATAAAAGCAACTGATATAGAGCAAAAAGAGAAGTTTGACAAAATCGATGAGATGTACTATCAAAATGGATATACGATCGTCTCTCGTACAGATAGGTCGCTTGTTGTAGAAAAAAAACATTTTAACCTCGGAGTTCTTCTCATGTTTTTTGGAGCGCTTGCGTACTTCGGCCTTCCACTTTATTATCTTTATTACCGCTTTATTTTAAAGTCTAAAAAAACAACAATTGCTTTTTAGAAGCCTTATATTAACTACATTTCTATACAATCCTTCAAAAAAGAGAGTTTCATGCAAAAATTTATTTCAAATATTCAAACAGCTATCATCGGTACGATCGACAAAGAAAATCTTCCTTTTTCTTCATACGCTCCATACGTCTATGACAATAACCGTTTTTACATCTATATCTCAAGTATTGCAACCCATACAAAGAACTTACATGTAAGCCCTGTCGCATCTCTGTTTTTTATAGAAGATGAAAGTAAAACACAAAATCTTTTTGCCAGAAAACGGATCTCTTTGCAGTGTGATTCTGTGAAAATTGCAAGAGATACGCAACGATTTGAAGAGGTGCTTGATCTTTTTAGTCACAAGTTTGATGCATCGATGGTAGAGATGCTCAAAAAGATGACAGACTTTAATCTTTATGAGTTACATGTAAAAAGCGGAGAAGCCACCTTTGGCTTTGGTGATGCCTACTTCATCGGCGGCAAAGATATGAACGAGTTGATCCCACGTCAAGGCGCTGGACACAAAGAGTAAAAATAGCGCTAAAATATAGCTAGTAATTTTCTTTATAACTATATAATACCTCATGAGGCACAATCGCCTCACACATTAAAGGAGTTTCTCATGCATCTTTTTTTACCACTTAAAATCGGAAAATACACTCTCAAAAATAGAATTATTATGGCACCTATGACACGATGTAGAAGTATTGATAATAATATCCCAAATGATTTGATGGCGACATATTATGCTCAAAGAGCAAGTGCTGGACTCATCATAACGGAGGGCTCTCAGATCTCTACAGAGGGAATCGGCTATCCCGCAACGCCGGGAATCCACACAGATGCTCAAGTGGAGGGCTGGAAAAAAGTAACCGAGGCTGTCCATGAAAAAGATGGCAAAATATTTTTACAGTTATGGCATGTCGGAAGAATCTCACACTCTTCATATCACAATGGAACCCCACCCGTTGCTCCCTCTGCCATAAAACCATTAGGTCAGATTTATACCTTTGAGGGAATGAAAGATTTTGAGATACCAAAAGCGCTCAGTGTTGATGAGATCAAAAAAATAGTCCAAGAGTATGTCAGCGCTGCAAAAAATGCGATAAAAGCGGGTTTTGATGGTGTTGAAGTTCATGGTGCAAATGGCTATCTTGTAGATCAATTCCTTCGAGATGGGACAAATCACAGAACAGACGAATATGGTGGCAATGTAGAAAATCGAGCCCGTTTTCTTTTTGAAATTACAGAGGCAGTAATCGCTGAAATCGGTGCAGACAGAGTCGGTGTAAGACTCTCTCCAAGCGGCACTTTCAATGATATGAGCGACTCTAATCCTACAAAACATTTTGAATATATATGTCATAAGCTAAATAACTTCAAACTTGCCTATCTGCACGTCATAGATGCTCTTGAAGGCGATATAAGACATGGAGCAAACGTCGTAGACCTTGCAATTTTTAAAGACGCATACAAAGGAGTTCTCATAACATGTGGAAACTACACAAAAGAGAAGGCAAACAGAGTTTTAGAAAAACATCATGCTGATGCTGTAGCTTTTGGAACACTTTTCATATCTAACCCCGACCTTGTTGAACGACTCAAAATAAATGCTAAACTAAGTGAAGCAGATCCAAGCACCTTTTATACACAAGATGAAAAAGGGTATACTGACTATCCTACTCTTCAAAACTAAAGCTAAGGTCCATTTTGAAATATTTATTTTTTGTTTTATTTATTTACACCAGCTTATTCGCTGCAACAGCTTTTGAAAATGCCCTCGAGATCTATAAAAAGGGTGATTATACGAACTCTTTTAAAGCTTTTAAAGCCTTGGCAGAAGAAGATGATGCGGATGCTTCGTATTATGTGGCTTACATGTACGAAAATGGTCTGGGATGTGAAAAAGACCAAAAGATGGCGTATGAATGGTATAAAAATTCTGCTTCACTTGCTTATAAATCAACTTCATTTGATTCAAATCATGAAATAAAAAAAGAGAGTAAAAAGCTTTATTATCTTCTCGATACTGTAGACAGTGAAACTGATACAACCATGAGACAGATGACACAGTCTTTATATAATCTCAAAACATATAAAACCAATTATCTTCTTCCTTTTAGCTATAGAACCAGTGGTCAATATCCAAATACAAATAACGAAACTTCTAAAAACATAGAAACAGAGTTTCAACTCAGTGTAAAATTTGATTTTGCAGCAAATCTTTTAAACTTTAATGAGATCTATAGTCTTGGATATACACAAAAATCGTTTTGGCAAGCCTATAGCACTTCTGCCTATTTTCGCGAATCAAACTACAACCCTGAGCTTTTTGTAACTATCCCAACAGCACTAAGTAGTGATGCAAAGTTTATAAAATCACTCAAACTTGGAATTGCCCATCAATCAAATGGACGAGGTGGAGTAGACGAACGCTCTTGGAACTATCTGAGCGCAACAGTTTCAACGCAATATAAAAATCTTTTTACAGAGTTTGAGTTTTGGAGTAGATTGCCCGATGCTAAAGATTACAATCCGCAATTACTAGATTATCTCGGGCACGGAGATGTGAAGTTTTCATTGCCTTGGGATAAGAACCTTTTTACTCTGCTCCTACGTTCAAATTTTAATAATCACTCAGCAGCAGATTTTAGCTACAGTTATCCGCTCAATGAAAAAGACAACTTCTTTCTTTACATAAAAGCATTTAGTGGATATGGTGAAAGTCTCATCGATTATGATACTTATATAAATAAAATTGGCATAGGTGTGAGTATCTCGAGATAAAAATATACCGGAGTAGTTTATGCACGAGAATAAATATCAATGTATAGTATGTAAAAAAAATTACACTGAAAATGAAGTAGTACCAGCTCCCTTAGTCAGAGAAGATGTTACAAAACTGATCCAGACTGATTTTCCACAATGGTCGGAACATTGTTACATCTGCAAAAATGATCTTCTGCTCTATAAAAATAAACATTTACAAGAGTTGATAAAAGATGAAAATGGAGATGTTTCTGAACTTGATAAAGAGGTTATTCATAGTTTAGAAAAACATGAACTGATTTCTGAAAATATTGAAGCAGAGATAGAAGATGATCGTACAATCGGTGAAAAACTGGCTGATAAAATCGCTGATTTTGGAGGTAGTTGGACTTTTCTTATAAGCTTCTTTATGTTTCTTATTATCTGGATTTTATTTAACAGCTATCTGTTTTTTTCTCACAACACTATTTTTGACCCCTACCCTTTTATCCTTTTAAATCTCATCCTCTCATGTATCGCTGCTATCCAAGCACCTATCATTATGATGAGCCAAAATCGCCAATCTGCCAAAGACAGAATACGATCTGAACATGATTATCAAGTAAATCTCAAAGCAGAGATAGAGATCCGTCATCTGCATGATAAATTGGATCATTTTTTATCCAAACAATGGGAAAGACTAGTTGCACTAGAAGAGATGCAAATAGACCAATTAACCCAACTCGGTGAACTAAAAAACTCTCTAAAAAAAGATTGATTTTTCTTCATAATTTATTTGTCTGACTTAGGATATGATTATCTGTTAACATCTTAACTAAGGAAGTTTATTATGAAAAAAATCTTTTTACTCTTGGTATTTTTACCCTTGATCCTTATGGCATCATCTTATGCACCTTCACAGCAACGATTAGATCAGACAATGGCTCCAATAGCGCTCTACCCTGACTCTTTGCTTTCGCAAATTTTGATGGCGTCAACTTATCCGCAGGAAGTACAAGAGGCCGTGGAGTGGTCAAGACATAACTCTGACTTGCAAGGAGAAGACGCAGTCCAAGCTGCCGCGTCCAATGATTGGGATCCGAGTGTCACCTCACTTGTAGCATTTCCTCAAGTTCTTGATATGATGGATCAATATCCTTCTTGGGTTCAAGAGCTGGGAGATGCTTTTTTAGACGAGCCGGATATGGTTATGGATAGCGTACAACGTTTACGCTTGCAAGCTCAAAAAAACGGGAATCTTACAAGTTCGCAAAAACAAAGAATAATCACGCAAGAAGATGATCAAGGAATAAGAACGATTATTATCGAACCAACATATGCGAATACAGTGTATGTACCCGTATATGATCCGATGCGGGTTTACGGACAATGGTCTTATCCAAGATATACACCATTTTATTATTATCCATCATCTTTTTATATGGCACCGGGAATATTCTTTGGATTTTCGCTTGGAATTGCAGTAGGAGATGTTATGTGGAGTAACTTTGATTGGCATAATCATGATGTTTATATTAATGTACCCAGATATAATACTTTTTATAC
>JAVHRU010000114.1:0-6961 GCA_036171835.1 Sulfurimonadaceae bacterium
AATATTTGATGTGAAAATACTCTTTTAAGGATTTTTTTAGAGTTGTAAGTTTCCAAAAAATAATATTTTCTAGTTATAATAAAAAAGTTTTAAGGATCTTTTTTGAAATTACTTTGATTAAATGTTATGATACACGATGAACAGTTTAAGGCAGGCAACAGTATATGAATGAGATGAAACGAGCAATCTACCATAGTATTTGGGTGTCATCCCTGAGTGTTGTGCTCAATTTTGGTTTTAAAGTATTTTTAGCACGCTTTATCTCTAAATCAGATCTTGCCCTTTATTTTACAGCAATCGATATCTTTACTATGACACTTTTAGTCTTAGTTGGATTTCGAAGTTCTATGGTCGTGACTTTTGCACATACCAAAGATGATTATAAGATACTAAAAGTATTTAGAGCTGTTTTATTTATTACTGTTTTAGCTGTTTGGGGCTTTATCATTCCCTATCTCAAACATAAAATTGGTGTTCATATAGATTATTGGTATCTTGTATTTACTGTTATCTCTTTAGGATTTAGTGTCTATTATACAAATCTTATAGCAATGTATCGGATGTATAAGACCATTAATTTTGTGACATTTTTAGAACCTGCTTTGATGATAGTCTGGTTTTTAATCGCCTACTTTTTAGCAAGTACAAAAGGTTTGCAACCACTTTTCATCTCTACGATAATGACCGCATTTTGTCTTTCTCTATATATCTATGTAGTAAAAATAAACAAGATAAAAAGTATTTCCGTAGATAAACCAAAACAACAGCATGACACGCAAAAGTTTTTGAAAAATTCACTTGTTTCGACCATAGAGTTTGGTTCGGGAATTGTGATGATGTATACGGCTGTGCTTTTGATTATGAAGTATTTTACTCTTGAAGAACTTGGCGATTTTCAAGTCGTAGTAAAACCTGTATTTACTTATATGTTAATGCTTTTTGTCTTTCCGATCTTTCGTTTTGTTCTGCCTGAACTCTCAAAGCTTTATGGAGAAAAGAAATATAAAGAATTATATAGAATAAAGATGTGGGTTTTCAAATTTGCTTTGAGTGTAGGTACTACTTTTATCGTACTTTCTTTACTTTTTGCCGATAAAGTTATTTTATATCTTTTTTCAGCAAGCTATGAAGAATCAGCTCTGATGGTAATACATATCTCATTTTTCTTTGTTTTTGTGATTTTAAATGCATATCAGATCGCATTTATCAAGGCAAGCGGAGATTTCTTATCGGCACTCTTTATACGTTTGTGGGGTATTGCTTCTTTTGTTGCGCTATTTTATATGATATATATGTTCTATTCAAAAAATATTATCTCTGTTATTGTCGCGCTTATTGGAAGTTATATATCTATGTTTTTAATCTCTTTATATAAAGAAAGAAAAATTTTACGAAGATTTAAAGATTAGATTTTCATCTAATCTTCATGTGTTAAATGGATCCAAAACTCTTTGTGAGTTTTACCCTGATTTAAAAAGTATAACTGAAGTATTGCAACTCTATAAAGTGTGATTATCATCTTTACATAGGGAATGAAAAGAGAGATGGCAACAAAAGGTGATTGTGCTTTTTCACCCTTAGAGTTGATCATCTCATTCACACCTATATTTTTACTCAAATAAACTCCAAAAAGTATGGAAAAAACAAAATTGAGTACTACTCCAAATAAAAAATAGGCTACAAAATCTTGTTCAAACATTCCTGCTATCATATGTTGAACCTATTTATAGTTTTTGATAGCATCTTCAAGGATTTTCGTTGCACTTGCTTTATCTTCAAAACCTTTCACTTTAACCCATTTATTTGGCTCAAGCATTTTGTATGTTTCAAAGAAATTTTTGATTTTCGCCAAAGTATGTTTTGGGATATCGCCTAAATCTTGGATCTCATCAAATGTAGGATCGATTTTTGAAACAGGAACTGCTAAAAGTTTTTCATCAATTCCGCTCTCATCTTCCATGATCAAAACACCGACCAAACGACAGTTGACAACACAGCCAGCTTGCATAGGGTACTCAGCAAGTACTAAAACGTCTGCAGGATCTCCATCTTGAGAAAGAGTTTGATTTACAAAACCGTAGTTTGCCGGATAATACATTGCAGAGTGCATAACACGGTCAAGAACAAGCGCGCCACTTTCTTTTTCTACTTCATATTTAATATTTGATCCACATGGAATCTCAATAATTGCTTTAACTTTGTCTGGATTTTCGCCGTAACCGATTTTATCTAGATTCATACTTATTTCCTTCTTAATTTTTTAATGGTGAAATTATATCGTTTAAACTTTATATGTTCGTAAAATAGTTTAAAAAAAGTAACAAAGATTATATAAATGTGCACAACAGAGGGCAATCTATAAAAAGTTTAAACTTAATTATAATATGATTATGAATTATTTGATAAGGTGAATGATATGGAAACAAATTTAGTTCTAGAGGGAACGAAGTTTATGTTTCTTGGCATGGGAACAGTTTTCCTTTTCTTATTGGTTATGATCTTAGTTATAAAAGCTGTAACTAAAGGTTCTAATAGATTTGTTCCGGAACTGAAGAGTATGTCACTAGAAGAAACATATACGGAAACTCGTATTGAACATATGTCTGAGCAACACAAGCGAAGGATAATCGCGGCAATTACTGCGGCGATTATGTATCACAGGTCGAAGCAGGACAATAAAAAAGTAATTGCAGCAGTAACAGCGGCAATTATGCATCACAGTGAAGGATAATAATGGCAAAGAAATTTATTGATATTATGGATACAACTTTTAGGGACGGATTTCAATCTGTTTTTGGCGGTCGTGTACTTATGGATGATTTTTTCCCGGCAGTTGAAGCAGCAAAACATGCAGGAATAACACACTTTGAATTTGGTGGTGGAGCAAGATTTCAGTCACTTTATTTTTATCTTAATGAAGATGCATTTACAATGATGGACAGATTTCGTGCAATCGTTGGACCAGATGCAAATCTTCAAACACTTGCTCGCGGTATTAACACAGTTATGCTTGACACTGGTTCAAGAGAACTTATCGATTTGCATGCAAAGATGTTCAAAAAACATGGAACGACTACGATCCGTAATTTTGATGCATTGAATGATGCTGAAAACTTAAAATACTCCGCTGAGCGAATCACACATTATGGTTTAAAACATGAAGTGGTTGTAACTATGATGGACTTACCTCCAGGATGTGTCGGTGCTCATGATGTTGCATTTTATGAAAAAACTTTACGTGATATTTTAGACAGCGGTATTCCATATGACAGTATCTGTTTTAAAGATGCAAGTGGAACTTCAAGCCCTAAAAAAGTGTACGATACCATTAGAATGGCGCGTGCTTTAGTTCCTGAGGGAACTCACTTACGTCTTCATACACATGAGACAGCTGGTGTTTCTGTTGCTGCTTATCTTGCAGCTCTTGATGCTGGAATTGATGGTATAGATATGGCTGCTGCTCCTGTGAGCGGTGGAACATCTCAACCTGATATTTTAACTATGTTACATGCTACTAAGGGCATGAACTATGACCTTGGTGGATTAGAGTTAGAAAAAATCTTAACGTATGAGAAAGAGGTTGAGCGTTGTTTAGAGGATTATTTTATGCCTCCTGAAGCAACGGCTGTTTCTCCTCTTATCCCATTTTCACCAATGCCTGGTGGCGCACTAACTGCAAATACGCAGATGATGCGTGATAATAATATGTTTGATAGATTTCCCGAAGTTATCGATGCGATGCGTGAAGTCGTAGAAAAGGGTGGGTATGGTACTTCCGTAACTCCAGTTTCACAGTTTTATTTCCAACAAGCGCTGAACAACGTAATGCAAGGTCCATGGAAAGCTATTGCCCCGGGATATGGAAAAATGGTTCTTGGCTATTTTGGTAAAACTCCAGTTGCACCGGATCCTGAGATTGTAAGAATCGCTTCAGAAAAATTACGTTTAGAGCCAACAACAAGAAATGCTTTAGATCTTGCAGATGAAGATGAGAGTAAATCTCTTGGACATTGGACAAAAATCTTAGAAGAAGAGGGCATCGCAACAACTGAAGAGAACATCTTCATTGCGGCAGCTTGTCATCATAAAGGTATCGCTTTTCTTAAAGGTGAAGCAGAAGTAAATGTAAGAAAAAAATCAAATATGCAAACAAATAAAGGAGCAAAAAAAATGAGTACAGGAAATTATACAGTAGTAGTAGACGGACAAAAGTTCAGCGTTCAAGTAGCAGAAGGTGATGCAAACATTCAAGTAACTGCGGTAAATGGTGAGAGTTTTTCAATGCCAGCACCTAAAGCTGCACCAGTGGCTCCAGCAGCACCAGTGGCACCAAAAATAGATGGTACGGCAGTGAATGCAATGCTTCCAGGTTCTGTTTGGAAGATCTCAGCTACAGTAGGTCAGACTGTTGCAGAAGGTGATGTTCTTTTAATTCTTGAATCAATGAAAATGGAGATCGATGTTGTTGCACCTTGTGACGGTGTTGTAAAATCTCTTAATGTAAATATAAATGATAAAGTAGTAGAAGGTCAACTGGTAGCTGTGATAGGTTAATTAGATGAAACTGTTTTTAGTAAAGCTTATTACTCTTTTTGCTTTACTCGGATTTGTTGAAGCAAGTGCTGGGGAGAATATCTCAGTGCCTGCTTCACAGATTGGGTTAAAAGAGGGTTTAACTCAGGTTACAATAAAACAGGACTCATATCAGAGTAGAGATTTCACTGATATGATTTCTGGGTTCTTAGAATCTACGGGTATTTATGTTTTAATCCATCCAAAAGCAGATGAACTTAGTGCAAGCGGTCAAACAATGAGCGACTTTCATAAAGGCGTGGGTCGTGTTATAATGATTCTTGTGAGTTTTTTGATTTTTTGGTTGGCTATCAAAAAAGGTTTCGAGCCTCTTTTACTTTTACCGATAGGTTTTGGTGGGCTTTTAGCAAATATACCAATAGCTGATATGGCAGGACCTAATGGATTTTTAGGTGTTATCTATCAAGCTGGTTTGGCAAATGAACTTTTCCCTCTTATTATCTTTATGGGTGTTGGAGCTATGACGGATTTTGGTCCTCTCCTCTCAAATCCTAAAACAGCACTTCTTGGCGGTGCGGCACAGTTTGGTATCTTTGGGACACTAGTCGGTGCCGTTGCACTTTCTCAGTACACGGATATTTTTGATTTTACACTTAAGCAAGCTTCGGCGATTTCGATCATCGGTGGAGCTGATGGCCCGACATCTATCTTTATTGCAACACATCTTGCTCCTGAACTTTTAGGCGCAATTGCAGTTGCTTCATATTCATATATGGCATTGGTTCCGATTATTCAGCCTCCGATCATGAGAGCACTTACAACAGATAAAGAGCGTCGTATCAAGATGACGACACTTCGTCATGTGTCTCGCATTGAAAAGCTTATATTTCCACTTATGGTATTGACACTTTCTATTTTGGTATTGCCTGAGTCTACACCGCTTATCGGTGCGTTTATGTTTGGTAATTTTTTAAAAGAATCTGGTGTTGTGGATCGTTTATCCGATACGATGCAAAATGCACTTATTAACATCGTAACTATTTTCTTAGGTCTTGGTGTTGGTTCTAAACTCGCCGCAGATCAGTTTTTAGTTCCAGATACCTTGGCTATTTTAGCCCTTGGAAGTCTTGCCTTTGCAGTTGGTACGGCAGCAGGTGTTATCATGGCAAAAATCATGAATATGTTTCCAGGACAAAAGATAAATCCGCTTATCGGTTCAGCCGGAGTTTCAGCAGTTCCAATGGCGGCTCGTGTATCAAATAAAGTCGGTATGGAATATGACAGAACAAATATGCTTTTAATGCATGCTATGGGTCCAAATGTTGCAGGTGTTATTGGGTCAGCTGTGGCAGCTGGAGTACTTCTTTCTATCTTTAAATAAACTCTTACATGTAAATATCTTTACATGTAAGGTTTTTCTTCTTTTTTGACTTTAATTTTCAGCATTTTCTCTTGAGTTCATAGCTTCTACAACTAATGGTATGATATTATGACTTTTTGTCTTATCGATAAAGCCATCAGCACCAAGTCCAGTTGCTTCACGTTTATTGTTATCACCGGTCATTGAACTATTGACGATAATTGGTATTTGCGCTGTTATAGGATTTGCTCGTAACTCTTGGATAACTGTAAATCCTGAAATTTCAGGCATCTCGATATCTGTAATGACTGCTGGAATAATCGATGGATCATCAAGTGATGCAATATAATCTAGCAAAAGTCTACCATTGTTAAATATTTTATATTTGAGATTTGCATTATCAAATATCTGAACAAGATGTCTTTGGGCAGTTTTAGAATCCTCTGCTATTAAAACAGTGCCTTTTCTTAATTTCATCGGTACATCAAACTCTTCCATCGCGCGCTTGCCTTCATTCACATCGACCATAGCTTGAGGCACAACATCCGCCAAAAGTTTTTCATAGTCTAAAACCAAACACATACTTCCATCTTCAAGTCTTGTATCGTTCATAACTACACTGTTCTCACCTACGCTGTAGCTCTCTGGCGCATGCATCTCACTCCAGTTCTTTTTAACGACTCTAAATGCCGACATAATACGAAGACCGATAATGATGCCGTTAAAATCGCATATAAGAATATTTGATTTTTTAATCTCTTCTTTAGAGAGTGTCATATGCAACCATGCAGGAAGATTAAGTATCGGTATTTGGATTCCTCTTAGGGTTATCGTTCCTTCAAGCATAGGATGTGATGAAGGGATTTGTGTGAGATAATGGTTTTTTGCTTCGACTACTTCTCTCGTCTTAAAAACATTGATTGCATAAAATGCTGCATCCGGATTATGACTTACCTTAAATACTAAAAGTTGTACTTCATTGTTCTTTGCTAAATTTGTAGACGCATCCACGTTGTCTAATATAGACATATCATCTTCCTTGTGTGCAATAATATGCAATATTATCGA
>JAVHRU010000115.1:0-6894 GCA_036171835.1 Sulfurimonadaceae bacterium
CTCAATTATAAAAGAGCAAAGATAATAAAAAAACTATTTCTTAAATTAGTGCGATTTTAAGAGCTTCTCTAAAGGTTTTATCCCTTTATAATGATACTCTGTATAAAATAAGCCTTATTGAGTAAAGAGAATGACATGAAAGATCCATTTAAAGATTATAAACCTGAAGTCGTTGAATATGACGAAGAGCTTGATGGCGGTGGGGAACACCTTATTCGCGATGATCTCATGAGCGAAAAAGAGATGCTCAAAGCAAAAATAACAAAAGCAAAAGCGGCAAGAAAAGGCAATCAAACCAACTATCGCCAGCCAATACGCACAGAAAATGAGGTAAAATGATACAAGAAGCGCACAATGCTTACAACAGCGGTGACTACACAACAGCACTTGAGCTCTATACGCTTTTGAGTGACGCGTCAAATGAAGAAGCTCAGACATCTTTGGCTTACATGTACCAAAATGCTCAAGGATGTGAACGCGACATCCTTAAAGCAGTAACGCTTTATAAGGCAGCGGCAGAAAAAAAACAGCCCTACGCCCTTTATAACTTGGCGCTTTTTTATGCAAATGGCCAACATGGACTCGCATTTGATCAGTACAAAGCGCATGAACTTTTTATGGAATCTGCGATTCGTGAAGCAGTTCCAGCGATGTATGAAGTGGGTGTAATGTTTGAAAAAGGTCTTGGCTGTATCTGTAACTTCAGTGAGGCTGCATTTTGGTATGAAGAAGCAGCAAAGCGAGGACATCCCGAAGCATTTAATAATCTCGGTGTTCTTTACAAAGATGGGCATGGTGTCCCGCATGATGACAAACGTGCATTTATCTGTTTTTCACGTTCAGCCGATGCCGGACTCAAAGAGGGGATTTATAATCTAGGTCTCATGTATGACCAAGGTCTTGGATGTGAAGAAAATCATGACAAAGCGCTTGATCTTTGCCGTAAAGCCGCTTACCAAGGGCATGAAAAAGCAAAAGAGATTATCAAATCTTTGCAAGAAGATGGAAAAATAGTTTTTTAAAAGGACGCATTTGTTTACAGGACTTATACGCGAGATGGCAGAGGTCAAAAGCTTTGCAAATAACACTCTCACTCTTCGCGCAAAATACAAAGCGGGAATCGGTGACTCCATCGCTATCAATGGTGCATGTCTGACTGTGACTGGCCTCCATAGTGATGGCTTTAGTGTCGAACTCTCGCCTGAGAGCCAAAAGATACTCGCACTAGAAAACTATAAAAATAGAGTTCATATCGAACCGGCTATGAGTATGGGCGACAAGTTTGAGGGGCATATTGTCCAAGGACATGTGGATACACTTGGTACTGTCACAAGTATCAAAAACAGTGGTAACAGTTATGATGTTTTTATCTCTGTAGATGCCAAGTTTATTCCTTACATCGCACCAAAGGGTTCTATTACCATTGATGGTGTGAGCTTGACTGTCAATGAAGTTTTTAAAGATTCTTTTCGTCTGACTATCATCCCGCACACGATGAAGGAAACACTTTTTTCCACTTACAAAAGCGGCTCACATGTAAACATCGAGACAGATATGTTTGCTCGCTACATCGCCCACATCTTGGAACATAAAACGTCGCCTTCTTCTTCTTCATGGAATGAAGTAGACAAAATAAGTTCTCTCTACTAAAATGAGCGATAAAGCTGTTGCCCTTAAATACGACAAGGAGCAAGACGGCGCTCCAAGAGTCATCGCATCAGGCAAAGGCGAAATGGCAAAAAAGATTATTGAAAAAGCACAGGAGTTTCATGTGCCGATCTTTTGTAACCAAGAGCTTGTCAATTCTTTGATAAACTTGGAAATCGACAAAGAGGTACCGCCACAGCTATACAATGCTCTGGTTGATGTATTTCTCTGGCTGATGAAGAATGAATCAAAACTCTAAAGGAGTATTTTTATCATGAGTGACAAAAAGATAATCGGACAAAAAGAGCTGATCTCAATTCCAGACCTTCATCTCTATGACCTTGATGCAAAAATAGATACGGGTGCTGATTCCAACGCTCTGCACTGTGATGACATTATTATCGATGAAAATGGATTTGTGACTTTTACTCTTTTAGATGAAGTTCATTCCTCTTATCATGGGAAGAAGATAACCTTGCCTATCTATAAGATTAAAAAAATAAAAAGCTCCAACGGCATCGTACAACACAGACCATCCATTCAGGTTATGGTGACGTTTTTTGGAAAAAGTTATAAAACCGTTATCTCGCTAACGAATAGAGCAGACATGAAATATCCGATGCTCATAGGCAGAAGATTTTTGGCAAATAAATTTTTAGTTGATGTCTCAAAAGAGTATCTGGCAAAGCCGCAAACCAATGAAGGAAAATTATGAGACTCTATATACTATCAAGAAATAAAAACCTTTATTCGACAAGAAGGCTGATAGAAGCAGCCAAAGCCAAAGATTGGGAAGTCCAAGTAGTTGATTATCTCAAATGTTCTATCGAGATTATGAAGGGCGAACTCAGAGTCATCTACAATGGAAAAGAGCTTCCAGCTCCCGATGCCATCATCCCTAGAATCGGTGCAAGCAGAACATTTTTCGGCACCGCTATGGTGCGTCACTTTGAGATGATGGGGGCGTTTTCAACATCGGGGAACTTGGCAATTGCCAGAAGTCGAGATAAACTCAGAAGCCTTCAGATCCTTTCTAAGAATGGTGTCGATCTACCAAAGACAGTCTTTGCTTCAAATAAGTCAAGTGCAAAAGATGTGATCGAGCTCAGTGGCGGAGCACCTTTGGTGCTTAAAATATTAGAGGGTACACAAGGCGTTGGCGTCGTTTTAGTAGACAGCGAAAAAGCCGCAAAATCGGTCCTTGACGCCTTTTACGGCATGGATGTCAATCTTCTAGTCCAAGAATACATCGAAGAAGCTGGTGGAGCAGATATACGAGCTTTTGTCGTCGGTGGAGAAGTTGTAGGAGCGATGAAACGTCAAGGTGCTGAGGGAGATTTTAGATCAAACCTGCATCAAGGTGGAAGTGCAAGTGCGCATAAACTTACAAGAAAAGAAAAAACCACCGCTCTCGCTGCGGCAAAATCAATGGGCCTTGGTGTATGTGGAGTCGATATGATCCCATCTTCTCGCGGTCCTCTTGTTATGGAAGTCAACTCTTCTCCAGGATTAGAGGGGATAGAAAAATCGACCAATATCGATATCGCCACTAAAATCATGGAATATATAGAAAAAAATGTCACGCCAAAAAGTGATACGACGTCTAAGAAGAAAAAACATAAGAAGGATATCATTGGAGCATAGATGCTAAATGAACCATTTATCATAGCCGGTATAAAAATAGAAAAAAACTCGGACGTGCTTATCAATATCGATCTGCCTAAACTCTATAATACGCCTACTGAGCTTCCTATCAGAGTTATTCGCGGTAAGAAAAGTGGTCCTGTTGTCTTTATCAGCGCTGCTATCCATGGAGATGAACTTAATGGCATAGAGATCATCAGACGTTTAGGTAAGTTGGAGATACTGCAAAAACTGCGCGGCACACTTATCTTGGTTCCCATCGTCAATGTGTATGGGATTATGACACTTTCTCGCTATCTTCCAGACAGACGTGATTTGAACCGTAGTTTTCCCGGAAGTGCCAAAGGCTCGCTGACAAGCAGAGTTGCAAAGATATTTTTTGATGAGATCGTAAGTAAATGTACTCTTGGCATAGACCTGCACACTGCCTCTATCCATAAATCAAACCTTCCCCAAGTTCGCACAAATATAGAAAATGAATATACTTTTAGACTCGCCCTTGCCTTTGAAGCTCCGGTCATTTTACACTCTGAACTTCGAGATGGTTCTCTTCGATCAGTTGCACAGGAAAACGGTGTCCCGATTCTTTTGTATGAAGCAGGAGAAGCTTTGAGATTTGATGAGACAAGCATCCGTATCGGTGTGAGAGGCATCATTAATGTCTTACGAGAAAATGAGATGCTTCCAAAAAGAAAAGTGAAACAAGCTCTCAAAACTCCTATCATCACAAGGACAAGCCAATGGGTACGCGCGGGTGAAAGCGGAGTTCTTAGAACCATCAAACCTCTTGGAAGCACGGTGGTAAAAGAAGAGATCATCGCTTACATAGACAACCCGCTTGAAGATGGAAGTTTTGAGATCATAGCACCCTTTGATGGCGTGATCATAGGTAAATCTGAGATTCCACTTGTGCAAGAGGGAGACGCTGTTTTTCACATTGCAAAACTCAGAGATATCGAGAGTGCTGAAGAGAAAATCGAATATTATAATGAAGAGATTTTAGAACAAAGCGAATTTTTAGAACTCCATGAAGAGGACACGATAGAATGATACAAGAACAGTTTTTTGATATTTTAAAACAGTTGATCCGCGTTCCGAGCGTTGTCGGTGAAGAACACCCGTTTTTTATGTTTGTAAAACGCGAACTCGAAGAGCTTGGAATAACTGTAGAATACTATGATGGTGTACTTGTTGCCAAAGGGATTAACCCAAAAAGCGGCTATATCTCGGCTCATGCGGACAGAAACGGTCTTATCTGCACCGGACACAACGAGTTTCAATACGCCGCATTCATCGCCAAAAACCGCGCCGACCTTAGAGGAAACTCAAACTCAGAACAGTGGCTCAACAACTTTACGGAACGTTTTGTAGATGAAAAAGTACAAGCTTATGAACCGTGGTCTGGAAGTTACCTCGGGCTTGGGACGATAAGAGAAGCTCATCTTTGTCAAAGACGAAACAATATCATCTTCAGTGTCGAAGGGTTTGAACACCTTTTTCCGGGAACGCCTATCGCATTTTTGGACAGACTTGAAGTCAAAGATGACCTCATCAGTGCACAGCTTGACAATGTGATCTCAGTCGCCGTCATCATCTACATGTACGCCATCGGATATCAGGGAACTGCGTTTTTTACCTCATCCGAAGAAGCGGGAAAAAGCTGGAGGTTTTTACTCGAGTGGTTTAGACGCTTTGACCTCTCCACAAATGAACTCTTAGTGCTTGACACCAGCCCATACAAAAACCTCGAAGAGATCCAAAATATCGATATCGTTCTGCGAAACAGAGATGCAAATGCCATCTTTCGATCTCCTTTGAAAAAGAGGATCAAAAAGATCATGGAAAAAGAGCATATCCGTTTTGACTACAAAGATATCTATCTCAAAAATAAAATAGATCAAAATGAGGGCAAAGGCTCTATCGGAGTTACAGAGCTCGGACGCCTTATCCATGCGACCAAAGGCGCTATCCAAGGCACAACTTTACAGATACCGACTATCGGCTATCACACCGCCGATGAGACGACGACCATCAAATCAGTCGAAAGTCTTATTACCCTACTTAAACGGCTCTATCTCTAAGTCGCAGAGAGGTTTTGCATCTGGGTTGCAGGCTATTTTGTGAGGCATATCTACTGCCGCATAATCTTGAAGCGTAGTGAGAGAAGCCAAGGTCGAACTTCGACACCCTTTAGGCTCATAGAGATAGATATGAAATCCGCTACCATGTAAGGCTAAACGAGTCGCTAGTGAAATGGAATAAGTCGTCAAAATCCCATCCTCTTTTATCACTCGGGCGATATCTGCAAAATACTCTTTTGTCCAAAGAAGTGGATTTGAAGAGGGAGAAAATGCATCCTGATACACGACGTCAAACTGATGCTTACAGTCGCGTATAAACTCTCTCGCATCACCCAAATAAAGACTTACATGTAAGCTCTCATCTTGATATTCTCCGCTTGTGGAGAGTGCATCTATGATCTCTTTAAACTCTAAAAATATCTCAGGATAGACGAAGTGTTTGAGCGAAGCGATCAGCTCTTTGTCAAACTCTGGCGAGTAGATAGTGAGCTTCTTGTTAATCCCCTCTTTTTTCATATAATAAAGTGTAGCAAGGGTATTAAACCCAAGCCCAAAGCAGATATCTAAAATCGATATCTCATCCTTTTGGCTTACATGTAAGAGTGCGGGAATCACATGCTTTTGAAGCGACTCTTGCAAAGCACCATCTTTCGTAGAATGATAATGCTCATCAAACTCTGTAGAATAAGCCGTAAAACTACCGTCTTCGCTTTGAACCATTCGATGCTTGTCGGTTAAAAAGCTGTTATTTAAATGAGATTTTTGTATAAACATCAGCGGACCGTAAAGTCAAAATAGGTCATGGGATAGGGCTCATTTGCAAGTGTGAAATGCCACCACTCTTCCTCTAGTGGTCGAAATCCTTGAGAAAGCATAACGGAGTGTAATAACAGACGGTTTGCACGCTGCTGCGAGGTGACTTCCTTGCTTGTCGGCCATGAGATGGGGCTAAAGAAGTCAAAACCCGTTCCCATATCTAGTTCCTTGCCTGTTGCAAGGTCGATCAAAGTCAGATCAACTGTACTGCCACGCGAATGTCCAGAACGCGCTGCAATGTAGCCTTTATCAAAAAGCTCGGATTTTAAAACATCAGGGTAATAGCTTGCCTTCATTTTCGTGTCATTCAGATCTTTCGCCCAGCGGACGAAATGATTCACGGCACGCTGAGGACGATAAGCGTCAAATATTTTTAATCCAAATCCAAAAGGTAACAATTTCTCTTGTCCACTTTTAAGCGCAACCGCCGCTGGAGTGCTAATGTAGCAAATACGAGCCTCATAGCCATCAATAGGCTTGCCGATAAAATTATTTTCACCGCTGTAACGAAGCTCTAACACAAGACTCGGAACTGCTTTTTTAAGATCGACAAATCCCGATGGAACATCTTGTGCCAAAACGATTGTAGCGCTAATGAGAAGTGCAATTACAGCTTTATAAAGTTTCATAGTTACATGCCTTTCATAGTTCAAAAAAAAATTTCGGTAATAAAACGCCTATTCTATCATAATCCGTTACCCCACAT
>JAVHRU010000116.1:0-6879 GCA_036171835.1 Sulfurimonadaceae bacterium
CTCTGTTTTCTAGCTCTTCATTGATGAACTCTTCATCTACATCTTCACCTAAGAAGTACTCATTCAACGGGTCTGCAAAGGCAACTTTTAGCTCTTGTCTTCTGGTCTCAAAACTATCTGATACATACTTTACAAATACCATCCCAAGCACTACATGTTTGTATACCGCTGCATCTAATGATGGGAGTAGTTTGTTGGCGGATGTCCATAGTTTCTTTTCTAAGTCTTGAAGGAATTTTTGTTCTGTCATTTCGCTATCTTTATGTGAATATTGGTTTGGAAAAATTAATATGTAGGGTATCTATAAATACTTTAGTATATGTTGAATTTAGATTGATTTTGAAGGTTGTGTATTGCTTATTGCCATAGCCGATAAAAACAGAAGTTGTTTTAAACGAGTAGATGATGCTTTATATGAAGCAAAAGTGAACCGGAACTGTGTTGTAAAAAAAAACTCCTTAACTCTCTCGTAAATGATCACAAAAAAGACCATTTTACTTCTATCTTAAATTTTTGTCTCTAAACTAACTATATGACCATGCTCGTCATGATGTACTGTAACTAATTGACTATTTACACACTCTTCTAATTGAGCCTTGTTTATTTGAAAATAATCTGCATACTCATCAGGCTGATATTGTAAATGCTTGCTTGAGGACACATGTCTATTTAATCTTGACAATATAAATAATACTATAGGTGTAGCAATGAGCATAAAAATAGCTTTATGAAAAGGTATGACACCAATATTAGTAAGAATCACATCGGATATCTCATCAGGATTTGCATCTAACATAAGTATTTTATAAAAAACTATAATCAAAGGCTTCCATAAATATATCCATCCCAACCAGAGTAAAACTGTTATAAAATCCCAAAATAATCTTTTGGCGCGTGGAAGTTCATGACGTTTATTGATAATTAAAGTTTCCATCAATCTTAGCCTTTCGATTTTTTTATCTGTTGATGTGCGCCTCTGTCAGGACTCACCCATCTTGCTCTTTTTTTCTTAGCAAATAAAACTTTTGGAAGAGCCACAACAGCCGTAAATAGATTCAAAAACCAAAATGCAAACGGATACCAAATCATCCAAAAATAATTTTGCCCCATCCCTTTGTCATAATGACCATCTAGCCATTTACTGAGATAAAACTGTATCAAACATGCACCTATCAAAATAACACTACTTTGATTTGGTAAGATCGGCGAATCTGATATCATCAAATAAGGAATATCTATAAATATATCAAGAAGCCAAACTATAAAGACAATAATCATACTATATGCCCAAACCATACTGAGCAAGAGTTCTGTCATAAGTCCCCAAAGATGGGTTTGCTTTGGTTGGAATAGAACTTTGACATTTTTCATCATAACTTGAGCGCCGCCCATAGCCCAGCGCAAGCGTTGTTTCCATAATCCTTTTAATGTCTCAGGCATCAAGATCCATACTAAAGCACGAGGTTCAAAACGTACATCCCAGCCGTTACGTTGGAGTTTCCATGTAATATCAATATCTTCTGTGAGCATGTCAGGACTCCAATAGCCTACTTCATGGACAGCGGCTTTTCTAAATCCTGTAATAACACCAGAAACGGTAAATAAACGTCCAAAACTTCTCTGTGCACGCTTAATCATACCAACTATCGAAGAGAACTCTCCAACTTGAATTTTACCAAGTAAGCTAGTGCGATTTCTAATACGAGGATTACCCGTAACTGCAGCAACTTGTGGATAACGAATAAAATGCTTCACTATCCAATGTAAACAAAAAGGATCAATCAATGCATCTCCATCGATACCTACTAAATATTCATATTTAGACACCAAGGCACCGGCTTGAAGACCCAGTGCTTTTCCTTGATTTTCTGCAAGATTTACAACTTTTAACTTTGGATTGTTTTCGGCTAAACTTAGCAGTATTGCTAACGTGTCATCCTTGC
The DNA here is from genome assembly GCA_036171835.1 of Sulfurimonadaceae bacterium. GTDB lineage: Bacteria > Campylobacterota > Campylobacteria > Campylobacterales > Sulfurimonadaceae > Hydrocurvibacter. Next base: position 1,944 of record JAVHRU010000116.1, read on the forward strand.
TGCCATCATTAACTGCAATGACTTCAAATTCAGGATACTTAACATTAAGGGCATATGTAATCGTTTCAATAGCATTTTGACCTTCGTTATAACATGGAATTAAAATACTGACTCCAGGCCAAGTTTCATTCGCTCGAAGAGGTGGAATAATCTCTTTTAGATAAGGCTTTTCATTTTTAAAATAAAAGAATATAGCACCTATCATCCATAAAGTTGACATAAATAATGGATAAAAAAAGATATAACTCAGCATCACCTGCCAAACTACATGTAACCACACATAAAAAGTTATCATAAAGCTCCCTTATTTATTCGGTATTAATGTATGTATATACACTTTTTTTTGTGCAAAACTTGTTCTGATCATCTCAGTATCGGGATTATTTTTATATAAATTATCAGGATAATATGCAATATGGTTCACACCAAGATCATACAGATGTTTTATTGTACTATTTAATTCTTCTGAAGAGATTGGTTCATCTCCTTTTCTCCAGTTTACAGTCTGTAATTCAATGACAGTACGCTCAAGACCACATTTTTGCTCTTTTACATGGTCTACTATTTTGTCATAAAACTCTTCGCTATTGTTTGCTTTTTCCATATACGGCATCGCCATAATTGCTGTGTAATCGTACATATTGATCGATTCTGCCAAGCTTTGAGCATACCATTCCTGTGCATCTTTATTTAAAGCAACTTGCGCATATAAATTACGTGCTGTTAATAATCCAGGTTGTTCATTTCTTACAATTTGAGATAATTCCATTGCAAAATCATCCAAATATTTTGTTTTGAGTTTTGTCCATTTTTGAAACTGTTTTCTATCAGCTCTTATTTCAGCCACATTCGATGACAATCCCCATTTTTTATATTGTTCATGTGCCATTTTACTGTCATCTTCATAATCAGATAAAGTTACATCATCATGAAATAATATACCGTCAATATAAGCTGATTTGCCTAAATCTTCATAGATCTCTTTGATTACTTTTCTCGCTTTAGGAGAAAATGGAGATAATCTTGGATATCCCATATTTAAGTGAGTTGGATCAACTTGCAAAGTTACCACTGTATCTTTCGCCGCTGGATTATTTTCGGGTAACTGCCAAGCTATCATCGGTATCCAAGCATAGATACGTTTTACCTGTGTACGAGTTCCAATCTGCCAAGCAACACGGTTAAATAGATCCGCTATTACAGGTAAATTTCTATTTGGAAAATAAACTGCGTCCGCTGCACCATTTGCATCTGGGTCAGCAAAAGCTTGTAGATAAACAGTGTTTACGCCCAACTTTTTGATACGTTCAAGTAGATCGCCTAAGTTTTTCTCTGTTTGAGCCGGATCTTTATCATAGATATAGTCCATATCTATATGTGCCGCTTTCGTTGCACGGTCATCATCCGTAAAATTGGCATTTCTGACCCACATATCTTGATCTAAATCTTTCAGTGTCATTTTACCATCAACCAAGATGCGACGAAGTCCCCATAATGGTGTTTTACGAGTATTACTGCCATCATCCAATGTTAAACCCACCGGCATACCTAAGTCCTCTGCAATATGGCGTACTTCCTTATTGTAATGTCCATATGGCCAAACCATCACTCGAGGTTTTTGCCCTGTATATTTCTCTAAAAATGTATTGTTTTCCAATAAATCTTTATAGATTCGTTTCTTATAACTTTTTTCATCTTCATGCTGTTTTTTATTAACAAGCCATTGACGGGTTGTCACGGCAGGTTCCATATTACCTTGAGGATTACCGATAATACCATGATGTAGACCATAACTATGACTGCCTATCTCTACGAGTCCACTAGCAACCATCTCTTTGATCTCTTTTTGACCCAAAAATTTATTTCTATCAATAATCTGACCACTAAAATCTACTTTATCTTTAGATTTCAACCAATTACCCACTAAGGCAATTACTATCGGAATCTTATATTTTTTGATAATCGGATATGCATTTTCATAGACTGATTGATAACCATCATCAAAAGTAATTAAGACCGCTTTGTCCGGCAATGGTTTTCCATGTTGACGATACTTTAAAATATCATCTACATTAATAAAGTGATAACCGTTATCTAGCAACCAGCGTATCTGTTCATCGAAATGTGCAGGACTGACAGTATAAGTTGTATCGAGAGTTTCGCCCTTTTCTGCGATTTCATGATAGCTAAGGATCGTAAACTCATTCATATTTTGATCACGACTACACATATTTGGCAATTCACGGGCACTAACATGAGTCCCCATAAGCGCAATCAATACAAAAACCAGTGCTAATACAGGTTTAAATACACTAAATTCATCTTTTCTTATCATTTGGGCACTTCTTTGCAAAATTTTATAGTTGTTATTATACTTCATATACCCTTGAAAAGCTCTGATTTATTATTTATGATGCTATTGCAAGCGCTTTTTCTATGATCATTTTCAGTTCCTCGCCATCAACTACTTCTTTGACAATAAGTTCCTTGGCAACAGCCTCAATAGCTGGCCATAATCTTTTTACCTCTTGAAGTGTTTTTTCTTTTGCATCATTCATCCAGACGAGAAGACGCTCTTCGATTTTCTTGGAAAGTATTTTTCGACCATAAATAGATTCTATCCCCGTGACGTTGATGTAGCCCAACTCATCATCCATACCAAAAAGTGCTATGGCTGCATAAGCTTGCATGTTTGCAACTTCAAGATCATTGATTGCTCCAGTTTCCATGCCAGATTCGCCAAATTTTTCCATCTTTGCGATTCGTCCAGCGAGTAAAACACAAACATCATTAAAAAGTTCCTCTTTTGAAGTGGCATCGATATAATCATCGTTATGATAAGAGACAAATCCAAGAGCTTCACTTCTAGGTGCGACAGTCACCTGTTCTATCTTAATATTTGGTAAAAGTGTAAAAGAAAGTACAGCGTGCCCAGCTTCATGATAAGCAGTTTTTGCCATAGAAGTCTCTATGTCTCGTATCTGCTTATTTTCAAGTTTTGTGCCGTATTTTATGATATTTATCTGTTCTAATAGTATCTCTTCGGTGAGTTCTTTAAGCCCTTTTCTTGCACACTGAAGCGCTGCTTCTTCGCCTATGCGTTTGAGTTCATTCCCGCCCAAACCAGAAATATAACGCACAACTCTTTCAATGTCTATCGTAGCATCATGCGGTTTTTTCAATACTTCTTCTATAAAAAATCTTCTAGCTTCAATGTCAAGCTTTGGGACTTCTATACGTATATCTATGCGCCCTGCTTTGTTGAGCTCTTCGGGGATATCGACAATATCACTGAGTGTAATAATTGTAAAAACCGGTGCTTCAAAACTTTGTGTAAGTGCATCAAGTTCTTCAACTAAAGGCGATATATTAATTCTTGAAATTATGCCGTTTACAACACCTTGTATATCGATATCTTCCAAAATAACAATCGCTGGCGCAGAGACATACGCCTGGGCATAAGCTTTTTGAATTTTTGCAGGATCAAAAAGGTCAGCACCGCTAAGCGTAATATAAGGCATATCACTCTCATAAGCAAAAGCACGGGCTAAAAGTTTTTTACCCATTCCCTGCTGTCCAAATAGAAACATACCCTTTGGTGGTAACATTCCAAAATGTTCTAATCTATGAGGATCTTTAAGAAGTGCTAAAACTTCTAAAAGTTCATTTTTTACTCGTTGCTGTCCGGCTACATCAGTAAACTTTATATCCGATACATGTAAATCTTCCTGACTCAATATAGAGAGTTTTTCCTTACTGTAATAGGCATTTTTAACCTTACATGTAACGCCCTCCTCTTCCTCATCGAGTTCCCATTCCAGCGTCACTCTATAATGTTGTTTGGCTGTTTTTTTTATAAAAATATTTTGTTCGGTTAAGATCTCTTCTGCAAAAGTCACTGAGACATCACTAAGATCAAAATGGATATATCTCATTTTTACATTCAGTTTCATAGCATCATATAGTTTACTAAAAAGAAGTTCCGGCAGTTTTCTTATAATATGTCTAGCATTGAGATAAGGAGTCAAAGAGAGTGTTAAAAGTGAAACAAACTTATCAAAATGTTGGTATTCTATCTCTATACCGCTCTCTTTATTAAAACTTTGAGAAGTCTGGTTGAGTGTTCTTGCACCTATTTTGATAAGTGTCGCTATACTTAAACGATTAAAGGGAATAATGGTATGTTCATTGAGCAGAGAAAGAAGTTTTTTATCAAATGCCTCCTCTTTTGCAGCATTTAAAATGACCACTTCACGGCTGAGTCTTTCCATCAAAAAGGTATGTGCCTGCATAGGATCGTTGATAAAAAGCTCACGTAAATCTTGACGTTGAACAAGTGAACCAAGACGTGTCGTCGTCATGATGACAATGACATGAGAAAAATCTGTTTTACCTTTTTCGTTATCGGAAAAGAGTGCATATAAAGAGAGTTGAGACTGTAGATCCGCTTTTTCTATATCTTCAAAAAGAAGAATTGATTTTGGATTTTCTTCTACAAAAGCGATGATTTCTGATTCTATAATTGGAGCATTTAACTGTTCCATACTCATAGAAAAATTGCCACTGTATTTATCCATATTGAATATTTTGATCTGTTTTAACTCACTATCAGCTTGTAAAAGAAGTTCACAAAGATAATGTTTACCACTGTTAGGTAAGCCGATAAATGTAAACAGTGCCCTTACTCTTTTATTTGTTTTTAGCAAATTTGTCCGAAGAAGAGTTTTAGTCAAGACATTTACAGCTTCTTGCTGATCAAAAATATTTTCGTTTAAGTATTTTTCTATTCTGTCACTAAATTCATTATAATTTTCATCACTTATCATAATTTACTCCCTAGAATTTCTCGTATTACCCTATTATATGTCAATTTTTATAAAAGTTATATGTTAAAATAGCACTTTTATTTTGGAGATTTGATGTCATTTGTAAAAAC
>JAVHRU010000117.1:0-26749 GCA_036171835.1 Sulfurimonadaceae bacterium
GTCTTGCTGGTCACTGGATTAAACATATCCTTCACTACCTATTTATGTATAAAGCTAAACTAAATCCAGGCTGGACATTAATTCCAGAATAATATAAAAGGAGAAAATATGGAAAAGAAAGTAGTACCTGAAGAGTTGAATTTTCAAAGAGATTCTAAAATGAATCTTACGATGATACCAGGTAAATTTGCACGTACTATGCGTACATGTCTTATTTGGCAGTTTATCCGTTTTGTTATTATTAATATCAAGATGATTGTAGTTGTTGGCAAAAGCCACTAAAACCTTCGAAATCGGGATAATCCCGATTTCAATCTTCTAAAAATCCTTCTAATCATTTTTTTAATCTTTAACTTTTGTATAATAATAGATTAGTATCTTATAAGGCGGTTTTTTTATGAATGAACTTTTAAATTTAAAATCAAATATCACTGTTTTAGAAAAAGGAAAATCATCTGTTATCCAAAGATGGATGCAATATGAGGAACCGCAGAATATTCTTCGCCATCATGGAATAAATAAAGAAATTTTCAAAGAGTACGCGAACAATGTCTTTGGTTATTTTATGGGTGTGATCAATGGAGTTTTTGAGATTGGAGCTTGCCCTGTAATCGAGGATCTTTTACGTTATCTGAAAGATCGCAATGTAACGGCTAAAGAACTTTTTATTATCTGTAGCCACTTTAAACTTTCAATGGTTGAATACACGTATGATGTAGAGATAAATTCAAAAGATCTTTTTAAAGCAATTACCTATGTTTTTGATAGAAATTTTTCAAAAGTTCTAGAAATATATTCACAGACTATTTATGAAAAAGATATTGAAATAGGTAAAAATGTTGAACTTTTAGAACAATATATTTATGCTCTCAATGAAAGTGCATTAGTTTCAAAGACTGATAGTGAAGGTTTTATTACATACGTAAATGATAAATTTGTTGATCTGTGCGGATATAGAGAAGTTGAACTCATTGGAAGAAACCATAGTATTATGCGCCATGAAGATATGTCGAAAAACTTCTTTAAAAAAATGTGGACAACTATCTTATCAGATGAAATTTTTGTTGGAACAATAAAAAATAAGCGTAAAAATGGAGGCTATGTTTACATAGATACAACCATTATCCCTATTGTAGATCCTTTTAGCGGAAATAAAGAGTATATGGCCATAGGCTATGAAGTGACTAAGCTTATTGATGCAAGACAAAAAGCGATAGAAGCAGATAAGGCAAAAGATTATTTTTTGTCTAATATGTCTCATGAAATACGTACACCGCTCAATGCAATTCTTGGTTTTGTGTCATTAATGCAAGGTGAAAATATCTCAGTGAAGCATAAAAATTATTTGGACATTATCTATAACAGCGGAGAAAATTTACTCTACATTATCAATGATATTTTGGACTTTTCAAAACTTCGAAGTGGTGAATTTACATTAGAGTCAAAAGTGTTTAACTTGGAAGCATCCCTTTCTCGCGTTATGGAGCTCTTTGTTGCAACTGCAAGCCAGAAACAGATTTCCATTCTCAGCTTTATAGACCCTACTATTCCCTCTGAAATTTTAACAGATGAATTGCGACTTGGTCAGATTATCTCAAATTTTTTAAGTAATGCAATCAAATTTACGCCTGTAAAAGGAACTATAGAGATAAATGCTTATTGCAAGGATGGATTTCTTGAAATATCTGTTGAAGATTCTGGAATCGGAATAGAAAAAAAAGATATAACAAAAATATTTGAAGCATTCACACAAGCCCAAAACACTATCATCAAAAGAAGTGGAGGAACTGGACTTGGTCTTTCTATCTGTAAACAGCTTGCTGAGTTAATGGATGGACATATAAGTGTGCGTTCAACTCTAGGGATGGGAAGTACATTTATATTGAATCTTCCAGTGAAAATAATTAACAAAGAGATGTTACATCTTGATTGTCAGATGCTTAAAGATAAAACAATTGCTTTTTTTGTGAATGAAAAAACGGAAAAGAGAAAATTGGATATATTTAAAAAATATTATATGCAAATTGGAATAGAGTTAGTTTTAATTGATAGTATTAAAGAAACTGATTGTGATCTCTTTTATTTTATGGACAGTGATCTTGATGATAGTATGCGATATTCCATTATTGAAAAAAATAGACCCGCAATTGCAATTATGGAGTATATGAATGAAAGTTATGAATCAGTTAGGAATATTACCAATCTTTGTTTTCCTATATATTTGACAAAATTAAGAGATAAAAGTTTAGAAGCCTTAGGCTTGAGCGAAGAATACAATAAAAGAATTGCAACTCTTTTAGAGAGCCAAAAATTTGATGGGCACGTTTTAGTAGCAGAAGATAATGAGGCAAATCAAGAGCTCATGAAGATTCTTTTGGATAAATATGGAATAACTTTTGACATGGTCTCAAATGGCAAAGAGGCTGTTTCAATGTTTCATGCCAATAGATATGATTTGATTCTTATGGATGATCAGATGCCACTACAAAATGGTTTAGAAGCAACCCAAGAGATCAGAATATATGAAAAGGAGAATCATCTCACATATACACCTATTTCTATGCTTACCGCAAATGTTATCAAGGGTGCAAGAGAAAAAAGTATGATGCATGGAGTTGATGACTTTTTAGGGAAACCAATTATTCTTAAAGAGCTTGAACGAGTTTTAGAAGTTTATTTAAATTCAAAAAATATACCAAAAGAGAAAGAGTTTAATCTTCATAATCTTCAAGACGAACTCCAACTTGATTACGATCAATTACAAACATTAATGAAAATTTATATAAAAAAGATGGATGAATCCCTGCCAAAACTTCAAAATGAGATAGAAAACAAAGGGTATTACAATATCTCAAAGCTTGCGCATTCTATCAAAGGATCAAGCGCCAATTTTAGACTTGAAGAGATTCAGAATCTTGCGCAAGAAATGGAAAAAAATGCTAAAGAGGAAAACACTTTGTATCCGTACTCAGAGTGTGCAAAAAATATCGAATGCTTATATCAGAAGATTAAAGAGTTTTAATCTTCTATATAGTAACCCATACCAGAGGCATTTTTTATGATTTCTGTTGGGAGTTTGCTTCTAAGTCTCCATACTAGTGTACGAACACTATTTTCTGTAGCACCATCCTCTTCCCAAACATAGTTGATTGCCTGATCAAAAGTTACAACAAGCCCAAGTTGCGCAACAAGAAGACGGATAAAAGCATTTTCTTTTTTTGTCAATTTGATTTTTTTATTGTTACAAAAAGTTTCACAAACGCTGATATCAAGATGATAGCAATCAGCAAAAGGAACGATTGGTTTATCCGAGAGTTTTTTATTGTAAAGAAGTTTCTCTAAGTTTAGTTTGTCAACTTTGAGTAAATCAAGATTTTCACTTCTCTTTTTTTCCTGATGATATTTATAGAGTGCCATCTGAATCGTTGCATGTAAGTTTGCCGGATCAAAAGGCTTAATGATATACCCATAAGGCTCTGTCATACTTGCATCTTTTATAATGTGGTCATCTGTGTGAGCAGTTAGAAAGATGAAAGGCATAAGCTGTTTTTCACGTACATAAGATGCAAGCTTGATCCCATCATCACTTTCTTGAAGAGATATATCTATGATAAGGATATCAGGCGCATAGACCTTTATCTTACTTTTTGCACTTGTTGCATCGTCCGCTACAGCAACAACATTATATCCCTGCTTTTCCAAGGAGATTTTGAGATTCATCGCTGTAACTTCGTCATCCTCAACAATAAGAACGCTCTTGTTTTTCATACTTTGTCCTACATTTATATTATTTGAAAAAGTGATAACTTTGTTTTTGCTAGTATACTCAAAAAGTGATATTTTTTAAAGATTTTGTTATAAAGTTATCACATTTGTGTTAAAAGTAAACAATATATGGGAATTTACATCTTAGATACTGCTTACATGTATGGAATATTTATACATTTTATCCCTTATTCAACACAGTTTTGCCATAATCGCACCTATATTATATGAATGGATTTTTATGCTGGATTTTACAAAATTTACAAAATATTCCAAGCCGGGACCGAGATATACAAGTTATCCGACTGCTTTAGAGTTTAACGATAATTTTAAATATAACGAATATATCAACAAACTTGAATCCCAGGACAAAAAACGTCCTCTTTCTCTTTACTTTCATCTTCCATTTTGTAGGAATGCTTGTTACTTTTGCGGCTGTAATGTGGTTTTTACTTCAAAAGAGGAAAAAAAAGTACGTTATATCGATTATCTTCGCCGTGAGTTAGAAATTCTTTCACGTCACCTTGATATGTCAAGAGAGGTGATTCAGCTTCATTTTGGAGGAGGTACGCCGACATATTTTTCAAGTGAACAACTTGATGAGATCATTACAATGATCAAATCTCACTTTCCAAATTTTATTCAAGGTGCGGAAGTCAGTTGCGAGATAGACCCGCGTCATATTGATGAAGCACAGATGAAGGTGATGAGTGATGCTGGATTTAATCGTGTCAGTTTTGGAATTCAGGATTTCAATGAGAAAGTCCAAATTGCAGTACACCGTGTTCAGCCTTATGATATCACAAAAGCTGCGATGGATCTGGCTCGAAAATACAATATGCATTCTGTAAATGTAGATCTGATCTACGGACTTCCATACCAAAGCCTTGCGACATTTAAAGAAACGCTTGCTCTTTCACTTACTTTAAATGCAGACCGTTATGCGGTGTTTAACTACGCGCATGTTCCTTGGCTTAAAAAAACGATGAGAAAGATCGATGAAACAACACTTCCAACGCCTGAAGAAAAACTTCACATTATGCAGTATACAATCGATTTTTTAACCTCTCATGGATATAAAATGATCGGAATGGATCACTTTGCAAAGCCTGAAGATGAGCTGTTTAAAGCGATAGAAAAGGGTGAGTTGCATAGAAACTTCCAAGGGTACACAACCAAAGGTGGAGCAGATTTAATCGGTGTGGGTTTGACTTCGATAGGTGAGGGCGTTGATTATTATGCTCAAAACTTTAAAGAGATGGAAGAGTATGAAGCAGCTATCGATGCGGGACGTCTTCCTTTTGAGCGAGGAGTCTTTTTGAGTGAAGATGACATGATCCGTCAATATGTGATCATGGAGCTCATGAGTAACTTCAAACTTGATATCAAACGTTTTGAAAAAGAGTTCAATATTGATTTTAAAACTTACTTCGCAGATGCAATAGAAGCATTGAAACCTTTTACCGAAGATGGACTTTTAAAGATGGATGAAGGGCACATTGTTTGTTCAGAAACGGGAACTTTGTTGATTAGAAATATAGCGATGCCTTTTGATGCTTACATGAAGAAACATGCAACAAGTCAAAAAACATTTTCTAAAACGGTGTAATCATGGAAACAAACGATATATTTAATTTTAAAGAAACTTCTGACGCATGCATAAAATGTGGGAAATGTATTCCTGTTTGTACCATCCACAATATAAATCCCGATGAGGTAACTTCACCTCGCGGTTTTATAGATCTTCTTGGTGCATATCAAGATGGAAAACTAGAGCTTGATAAAAATGCAAAAGATATATTTGAAAGCTGTTTTTTATGTACAAACTGTACAGATGTCTGTCCAAAAGCGCTTCCGACAGATATGGTGATAGAACAAGTTCGTAACGATATCCGTAAAAAGTTTGGGATTGCATGGTTCAAACGTGCATTCTTTTATCTTTTGCGTCATAGAACTACGATGGATCTTCTTTTTAAAATGGGTTATGTATTTCAGACTTGCGGATTTAAGATACGTAAAGATATTGAGTCTATGGAACCGCGTTTTTCTATGCCTATCATCAAAAAAGACAGACTGCTTCCAAGTATGGGCAAGACCTCTTTTTTAAATGCGCATCCTGAAAATATTTCTAATGGCGGAAAACGAAAAGTTGCCATTTTTATAGGATGTTTAGGGAACTACAACTATCGTCAAGTGGGAGATTCTTTACTTAAAATCTTGGAACATCTAGAGATTGATGCATTCTTGGCAAAAGCACAAAAATGCTGTTCAGCACCAGCGTATTTTACGGGTGATTTTGATACAGTCGATTATTTGGCAAAATATAACATCGAGTATTTTGAAAAATTTATAGATGATGTCGAAGCTATCATCATTCCCGAGGCTACATGTAGCGCAATGTTGAAGATAGATTATGATCATTATTTTCATGATCAGCCTGAGTGGCGTGAGCGTGGAAACAAAGTTGCAAAAAAAATATTTATGGCGACAGAGTGGCTAGAGAGTCATACTCATCTCAAAACATTGCTTGCTTCAAAAGGCAAGCAAAATGTCGCTGTGACATATCACGATCCTTGTCATGCAAGAAAGATGCAGGGAGTGTATCAAGAACCACGTAGACTTATCTCTCAAAACTATGTCATCAAAGAAATGAGTGATCCAAATGTCTGCTGTGGCTTTGGCGGTGTGACGATGCAAACAGAAAAGTATCATTTTGCAAAAGCAGCCGGAGTGCCAAAAGCTGCGATGATAAAACAAAGTGGCGCGCAAGTGGTAAGTGCTGAGTGTAGCGCATGTAGAATGCAGATAAATAATTCCATGTACCAAGCAGATGTGGATGTCGTGTTTAAAAACCCTATCGAGCTTATAGCTGAAGCCTTGGAGAAATAATGGAATACTGGAATCATATATACGAACATTTTAATCCAATCGCTTTTGACGTTGTCGTACCAGTTCATTGGTATGGAATGATGTACGTTTTAGCTCTACTGACTTCTTTGTATATGGCGAAGTGGATTGTAAAAAAAGATAATCTTGGGATTACAAAAGAGGAGCTTGACAGCTTTTTTATCTATGTTGAGATCGGGGTAATACTCGGTGCGAGACTTGGATACATTCTTTTTTATGATCCAGATACAAGCTATTATCTCTCTCATCCATGGCAGATATTTAACCCATTTAAAGATGGAGAATTTATTGGTATTCGTGGAATGAGTTATCATGGAGCACTTCTTGGCTTTTTACTTGGAGCATATATCTTCAGTAAACGTACGGGTAACTCTTTTGGAAAGTTTATGGATTTAGTTGCTGTTGCTGTTCCTCTTGGTTATGTCTTTGGGCGTATTGGAAACTTTTTAAATCAAGAGCTTGTCGGACGTACGACTGATGTTGCATGGGGAATCTACGTAGACGGAGTTTTACGTCATCCATCACAATTGTATGAAGCATTTCTAGAGGGTGTTGTTGTCTTTATTATCGTTTACATGTACAGAAGATATAAGAAGTTTGATGGCGAGCTTTTGCTTCTTTACGGCTTTGCATATGGGATTTTAAGAGCAACAGCAGAGATATTTAGAGCGCCGGATATTCAAATCGGTTATATTTGCTGTAACGCTATCACGCTTGGACAGACACTGAGTCTTTCAATGTCTGCTTTGGCGGTAGTCCTTTGGTTTTATTTTAGATCAAAGTATAAAGTGGCAAAGAGCAAATAAAACTCCTGTCCTCACAAGCGAAATAAGTGTTGTACCGATAATATTGCCGATCTGGCAAGAGGAACAATGCTTGTACTGTTTTCCTTCGTATTGAGCATAAAAAAAGTAGACAACACTAAGAGCGATCATACTGAGTAAGATATAGTTTTCTATCATTTTTAGGAGCATAATATTTTCTGCTGAGAGAAAAAATTTCGCTGCTAAAGCAACTACACCTATAGCGAAAAGATATTTGATGACTTGAAGAATTCTATCTCTTTTGAAAACAGTAGGACAGCCATTTTGAGTGATAGCATCCGTTCCAAACTCCAGCTTAGAATCAAATACCGCTTCCTCTTCTTTTGAAAGTCTCAGTCTTAAATTTGCTCCAAAAAGATAATCTATTTTTCTTTGAAGTGTCACGGCAAGATCGCCATCAGCTTCCAGAAACTGCTGGGTATCATGTCTGTCACTATACATGATTTTGATTTTTTCATATCTAGTGGTTGTAGCACTGAGTCCTGGAAAATATGCTGTTTTTTCTAAGGGATGAATGCTGCCTTCTCTTTTGATTACCACAGGGTTGATAATCTCAACAAACTCTCCTTTATCATCTTTGAGAATGATAACGGCTAGAGGTGAGCCGATCTGAAATGCGGCTAGAGCATCTAAACTGTTAGCTGTCATTGTATCTTTAAGATCTTGGATCAGTTCAAAAAGCTGTGCATCAAAAAATCTGACACTTGCACCAAACTCTTTGCTTGGAGTTGTAGGATATTTTACAATCTCTTTTATCATGGGTAATCCTATATTGTAAGTTTATTAGTTTTAAAAGAGAAAGTATAGATAACAATCTCTATAGTACTGTAAAAAAGAAGTTGATTTTTATAGGTCACTGACCAAGCCCAAACACGTTAGAGAGGGTGTTGATATAGTTAAAATAGCCTGTAATTGCAACTGCTTCAAGAATCTGAACATCATTGTATCCAAATTTTTTTAGTGCATCTATCTCCTCTATTAGTATTTTATAGTTATCTTTTTTGGATGCTTTTATACAAAATTTGAGAAGTGCTTTTTCATTCTCAGTAGTCTTGATGCTGTCCACTCCTTTCAATATCTGCTCGATTCTTTCTTCTGTGAGTCCTAGTACTTTTGCTATCGTCTTATGAACATCAACACACATTTTACAACCGTTTTCTTGTGAAATAAGAAGAGCAATAGCCTCTTTGATTTCATAAGAGAGTGTTGTTTCGTCTAACAGATACTTTTGGACCATCATATCTGTTGCAAAATATATTTTTTCATCTAAAGCGATCAATTTAAATATCTCTCCGAGTTGCCCGGTCTTTTCCAAAATAGGTCTTGCTTTTTCTTGTATATTTGGATTCATCTGTTCAAACTCTGGTAATTCTATGTATGCCATCTGCTATTCCTCGATTTTATAAAATAATAAAAATGTTAAGTCTTACTTTACGTTAGTATTATAATGTATAATTCTTAATGAAAGTTTTAAAAAGAGAAAATATGGAATATAAGATATCGCAGTTAGTTTCACTAACAAATGTACCAAAATCAACAATACTTTATTACATTCGAGAGGGGATGCTGCCCAAAGCAAAAAAGATTAAGTCAAATGTTCACAGATATAGTGATGAGCATTTAGAGCTGATAAAGTATATAAAATATATGAAAACGAATATAGGAAGTTCTAATGATGATCTTAAGATTGCTTTAGAAAATAAAAATCGATCATTCTCAACATCATTTACTATGATAGAACCATTGATGAACACTTTGAGCCTAGTCTCAAAAGATGAGCAATATTTTACAAAAGAGAATTTTATAGAACATTTCAAAGTAAATAGGGTACTTTTAGAAGATTTGTTAAAAGATGAAGTCATCATTCCTTTGGGCGAAAAGGAGTTTACGGAAAAAGATTATATGATTATAAAGCTTGTAGATTCATTCAAAAAAGTAGGAATCGAGTATGAAATAATAAAACAGTATGCAAAACATGCAAAGATAATAAGCGAACTTGAGCGTGAAATGCAACAGCAGCTTTGCACAGTTAGAACAGATAAAAATTTTACATTGCTATGGGAAATCATGTTTGACACACTCTTTAAAGCAAAAGAATATATTTTCAAAAGACATACGCATAAGAAATTTTTAAAATCAATTATAGAGGATAAATTTGAGTAGTTAAAAAGGAGTCACTGCTTTTGAAGATTCATCTCTCAGTAGTGGATTTATAAAATAAGACAAAAGAGCCTTTTTAGCTCTTTCGCCTCAAAAGGATAGATTATTCTATTTCTGCGTCGATAACGTCATCATCAGCTTTTTTAGCAGCTTGTGCCGGCTCGCCTTGACCCTCTTGTTTGTACATTTGTTCAGCCATTTTATGACTTACTTCAGTTAGAGTTTTTACTTTAGCTTCGATTTGCTCTTTTGTAGCATTTGTATCTTTGAGTGTTTCTTTAAGATCAGCTATAGCAGCTTCAATTTTTGCTTTTTCTTCTGCTTCAACTTTATCGCCATTTTCAGAGATAGCTTTTTCAGTTTGAGCAATCAGTGCATCTGCTTGATTTTTAAGATCTACTAACTCTTTTCTTGTTTTATCTTCAGCTTTGTGCGCTTCAGCATCTTGAACCATTCTGTTTATCTCATCTTCACTTAATCCTGAGCTTCCAGAAATTGTGATTGACTGAGATTTACCTGTACCTTTGTCAGTTGAGCTTACAGTAAGGATTCCGTTTGCATCTATGTCAAATGTTACTTCGATTTGAGGAACACCTCTTGGAGCTGCTGGAATATCTCCTAGTTCAAACAATCCCAGTGATTTATTATCTTTTGCAAACTCTCTCTCGCCTTGAACAACAGAGATGCTCACTGCAGGTTGATTATTTTCTGCTGTTGAGAAAATTTGAGATTTTTTAACTGGGATTGTTGTCCCTTTTTCGATGATTTTAGTAGCAACACCGCCTAAAGTCTCAATTCCAAGTGAAAGCGGAGTTACATCTAAAAGAAGAACATCTTTAACATCTCCTCTTAAAACTCCACCTTGGATAGCAGCACCTGCAGCAACTACTTCATCAGGGTTAACGCTTTTGTTAAGTGTTTTACCGCCAAAGTAATCAGATACCATTTTTTGTGCTAATGGAACACGGATAGAACCACCGACCATAATGATCTCTTTAATGTTACTGTTTTCTAAGCCTGACTCTTTCATCGCAGTTTTGATATGGTCAATCGTTTCTTTGATTAATGATTCAATCATACCTTCAAACTTCGCACGAGTAAGTTTGATAACTAAGTGTTGTGGACCAGCTTCTGTCATAGTGATAAATGGTAGGTTGATCTCAGTTTCAGTTGCGCTTGAAAGCTCTTTTTTAGCGTTTTCAGCAGCATCTTTTAATCTTTGAAGTGCCATTTTGTCATTTTTAAGCTCTATTCCATGAGTAGATTTAAATTCTGAATTTAAAAAATCAACGATTTTGTTGTCAAAGTCATCTCCACCAAGGAACGCATTTCCATCAGTTGAAAGAACCTCAAAAGTTCCCTCGCTGATCTCTAGTACAGTAACATCAAATGTTCCACCACCAAGGTCATAAACAAGTACATTTTCTTCAGCTTTACTCTCTAATCCATAAGCAAGAGCAGAAGCTGTAGGCTCGTTGATAATACGAAGAACATTAAGTCCTGCGATAGTTCCTGCATCTTTTGTCGCTTTACGTTGTGCATCATTGAAGTAAGCCGGAACTGTAATAACCGCGTCAGTTACAGTTGAACCAAGATACGCTTCTGCATCTTCTTTTAATTTTGAAAGAATTTTTGCTGAAATCTCTTGAGGCGTGTAAATTTTACCAGCTACATCAACAGCAGCCATTCCATCTTTGTTAACAATATTATATGTTACTTTATCGTGAGCCGCTTTTGCGTTCTCTTCACTCATCATAAGACCCATAATTCTCTTAATTGAAGAGATAGTTTTGTTTGGGTTTGTGATTGCTTGACGTTTTGCAGGATCGCCTACTAAAACATCACCTTTATCTGTGAAAGCTACAACCGAAGGAGTCGTATTTTTCCCCTCTTTATTTGGGATGATTTTTGCCTCACCACCTTCATAAACTGCTACACATGAATTCGTTGTTCCTAAATCTATACCGATAACTTTTGACATTTTGTTTCCTTGATTTTATTTTTTAAATTGTTTAATTTGCTACTACAACCATCGCATCGCGAAGTGGTCTATCTTTATATCTGTATCCAGTTTGAAAAGTTTGTACGATCTGTCCGCTTTCGTGTGCATCGCTGTCTACTCTTTGAACTGCATTATGAATGTTTGGATCAAACTCTTCGTCATGACTCACAGCGGTAACACCATGTTTTTCTAGGGTAGTCGTCAACTGTTTCATCGTGAGTTCCATTCCTTCGATCAACTTGTTGAGTAACTCTTGCGTATCTATTTCAGATTTTGTCGCTTGAATTGCCATCAAAAGTGAATCTGCAACTGGGATTAAATCTTTTGCAAATTTTTCATTTGCATATTCAAGAGCTTGATATTTCTCACGCTCTAAACGTTTTTTTATATTGTCAAAATCTGCATGTACTCTTGCGTACTTATCTTTTAATTCAGCATTTTCTTTACGAAGCTGCTCAACTTCACTAAGCTCTTCTACCGTTTCTTCTAGAAACTCATTTCCCTCGTTTTGGGGGATGGCCTCTTCATTTATTGTTCCATTAGACATATTTAAAAATGACTCCTTTTCTGAAATCTAGAGTAATTATAGCAAATTGAGTCAATCGTTGTCAAGTGCTATATTACAAATTATAGTAAAGATAGTTTAGTCTTAGCGTATCAAGTTTTACTTGCATCGGCAAGAGTAAGACAAAATAGTACCTCTTTACCCTTACATGTAAGCGTATTACATGCCTCTGTTAGTGTAAGTCCAGTTGTAATAATATCATCTACTAAGATAACATTTGTTTCAGCAAACTCTTTACATGTAAAGTTTCTAGGATTATTAAGGCGATATTCTTTTGTTTTTCCTGAATAAGCGATGTCATTATTTGAGCGAAGTTTTGCATATTTTGGTGAGAGCGTTTTACTTCTGAGAGCTTTAGTTAAGATGGCTGTGTGGGAATAACCATTTTTTACTCTATCATCAATCCCAATGACTGCAACCTTTTCATCAAAGCGAAACTCTTGCGCAAATTTCTTCAACGCAATCTCTGCAAGAATAGAGTAGATGTAATAACCAAGATCTGAATGTTTAGTATGCAGGAGGTCTTTGATATCTTCATATTTGTAAAAAGAGATGACTTGAATGTTGTTTAAAATGATACGTTTATGGATAGATGGAGTGAGAAAAGTTTGCTTACATGTAAGGCAGATATGTGAGAATGAAAAGTTCTCACACAACATACAGCGCATTTTAGTCCATTTTTAAAATAGACATAAATGCTTCTTGCGGAAGCTGAACTTTTCCTATGGACTTCATACGTTTTTTACCCGCTTTTTGTTTTTCTAAAAGTTTACGTTTACGGGTAATATCTCCGCCGTAACATTTTGCAGTTACGTTTTTGCCCATACTTTTAACCGTCTCTCGAGCGATAACACGGTTACCGATAGAAGCTTGAACAGCGACTTCAAAAAGTTGGCGGGGGATGAGTTCTTTCATGTTTTTTACAAGTACACGTCCACGAGAATCTGCAGAAGTCCTTGGCACGATAATGGAAAGCGCATCGACAACATCGCCAGCTACACGAACATCAAGTTTGACAAGATCTCCCTCTTTAAAATCACTCGGTTCATAGTCAAAACTTGCATATCCTTTTGAGATAGATTTGAGTTTATCGTAAAAATCCACGACGATTTCATTCATAGGAAGATAATATTCTAGTAAAACACGCTCTTCGTTGAGGTAACTCATCTTGTCTTGCATACCGCGTTTTGTCATCAAAAGAGTGATGATATTTCCAAGATATTCAGTCGGTGTGATGACAGTCGCTTTTACATAAGGCTCTTCGATATGATCTATATAATTTGGCTCAGGAAGTTCAGAAGGGTTTTGAACTTGAATCATCTCCCCATTTGTCATATATACATGATAGACAACAGAGGGCGCTGTTGCGATGAGATCAACATCAAACTCGCGCTCTAAACGCTCCTTGATAACCTCCATGTGAAGCATTCCCAAAAATCCTACACGAAATCCAAATCCTAGTGCCACAGAAGTTTCTGGTTCATAAGAAAGTGAACTGTCATTAAGTTTGAGTTTATCAAGCGCATCACGAAGGTCTTCAAATTTATCTGTATCTATTGGGTAAAGTCCTGCAAATACAAAAGGTTTTGCAGGTTCATATTTAAGTGCAGGCTCAGCCGTAGGATTTTTTGCGTCTGTAATAGTATCTCCAACCTTGATGACATGAGCATCTTTGAGACCTAACACCACAATGCCGATTTCTCCGCTCTCTATCGCTAAAGTCTTTTGACGTTTAAGCGGATGTGGATACATCAAATCTAAAACATGATGCTCTTCGCCGTTGCTCATAAGTTTGACAAGCTGACCTTTTTTAATAGAACCATCAAACACACGAACAAGTGCAAGTGCGCCAAGGTAAGCATCAAACCATGAATCATAGATGATCGCTTTTGTTGTAGCATCGGGATCACCTGCAGGTTCAGGAACACGATCAACGATAGCGTCAAGAAGTTCGCGGATGCCGACACCAGTTTTTGCAGATACCAAAATAGCATCCGTTGCGTCGATACCAATACTAGTCTCAATCTCTTGTATTACTTTTTCAGGATCAGCCGCTGGAAGGTCGATTTTGTTGATAATGGGAATAATCTCTAAGTTATGGTCAAGTGCCATATAAACATTTGCCAGTGTTTGCGCTTCAACACCCTGTGCGGCGTCGACGATAAGCAATGCGCCGTCACTAGAAGCAAGCGATTTACTTACTTCATAAGAGAAGTCGACGTGGCCAGGAGTATCTATGAGGTTTAGGACATAATGCTGACCATCCTTGACATAGTCAAGTCTTACAGATTGCGCTTTTATGGTAATACCGCGTTCTTGCTCGATATCCATCGTATCCATCATCTGTTTTGTCATTTCGCGTTCACTGACAGCGCCGCATTCTTGGATGATACGGTCTGCTAAAGTACTTTTACCATGGTCAATATGCGCGATGATAGAAAAGTTTCTAATGTTTTTCATTAATGTTTATTCTTTAAAGTGAGGATAGTTTATAAATTCTATGTAAAAAGTGAATTGACACTTTCATTGTGATAAACACGACGAATGACTTCAGCAAAAAGTGGAGCAACAGTCAATACTTTTATTTTTTTGTTTGGTAGAGAAACAAGTGTATTTGA
The DNA here is from genome assembly GCA_036171835.1 of Sulfurimonadaceae bacterium. GTDB lineage: Bacteria > Campylobacterota > Campylobacteria > Campylobacterales > Sulfurimonadaceae > Hydrocurvibacter. Next base: position 14,842 of record JAVHRU010000117.1, read on the forward strand.
AACGATGAGTTCATCAAGTTCGCCATTGTCAATATTCTCATACGCTTTGCCACTTAAAACTGCGTGTGTCGCACATGCCATTACAGAAGTTGCACCATTTTTTTTCAGAGCTGAAGCCGCTTTTACCATAGTTCCCGCAGTATCAACCATATCATCGATCATGATGACATCTTTACCTGTGACATCTCCGATGATATTCATAACTTCAGCAACATTTGCTTTTTCACGACGTTTATCAACGATAACCATTTCTAAACCCATTTTTTCAGCAAAGTAACGAGCACGAGCAACCCCACCAATGTCTGGAGAAGCTATAACTGGATTTGGAAGGTTTTTAGATTTGATGTACTCTTTGAAGATGATAGAACCATAAAGGTTGTCAACTGGAATATCAAAGAATCCTTGGATTTGACCTGCATGAAGATCGATAGTAACCACACGGTCGATGCCCGCAGTTTCATACATATTTGCTACCAAACGAGCGGAGATAGGAACACGAGGAGCCGCTTTTCTATCTTGTCTAGCATATCCAAAGTATGGAACAACAGCTGTGATGCTACTCGCACTAGAACGGCGAAGAGCATCTGTCATAATTAAAAGTTCCATTAAATTGTCGTTTGATGGAGCTCCTGTTGATTGGATAATAAATACATCGCGTCCACGGACACTTTCAGAGATCTGAATCGATATCTCTCCATCGCTAAAACGTTTAATCTCTGCTTTTGCCAATGGAACATCTAAGTTCTGGCACACCTCTTTTGCAAATTCAACGCTAGACGTACCAGCAAATATCTTATAACCGCGCATTTCATTCCTTGAAAATATAATTGCGGAATTATAACAAATTGCTTCTTTGAAACTATTAAATTTTAGATCTCATCTTTATTTATTTCTACTCCGCCGTATTCAAGGGTGTAGATAAGGTCTGAAGTGTAGAGTTTGTCAAAATTGGCAAGCATTATTTTTTTTAAGTAATCTTTTTCGGCTTGTTCTGCGCGCATCAGACTGCCGGCAAAAATTCCTTTTTTTTCAAGAACAAGCGAGGTGATATCACTGTCCATATTGATATGATGCATCAATTCTTTTATATCTGTTTCAAAGATAGAGCTTAGTAGTGAAAACATTCCGGCCAAATATGCCTTTTCTTTGTTACTAGGCGTCGCTTCTGCTTCCATTCTTTCGGCTCTTTTTATGGAAAGCTCAAGCATCGTTTTTGAAGCAGGATTTGTGGAAACTTCTGAATAAAGATAGACGAGCAACCATCTGAGAAGCTTGTCCCTTCCCATAAGTGTGATGACCTGCAATAAAGATTCTACTTTGAGATTAAGCCTTTGTGAGTTATTGAAAAATTGGACTAGTTTATAGGAAAGATCGGGTTGTTTTTTTATAAAAAACTCTAGCTTTTCATTTGTTGTGTCGTCTTCTTTGATGATTTTTATGAGCTGAAGGATAATAAACTGAGCCGGTTCTTTTGAACCTATGATCTCCATTTTTTCAGGTTTATCCAAATAAAATCCTTGAAAAAGGTCAAATCCCATCTCTAGATATTCTTTAAAATCCTCTTTAGTTTCAATATTTTGAGCAAGAAGTTTGATTCTTGTACCTTTAAATTTATTAACAATTTTTTCAAGATTTTGTGGTTGAGAAAGGACAACATCCATTTTTATAATATCAATAAAATTAAATAATCTGCTAAATTTAGAGATCATATCAGCACTAGAGTCAAAATGATCTATAGAAAATCTAAAGCCTCGTTTTTTATATTGAATGATTTTACTGATGACGATTTCTGTGAGATTTATATCCTCTGAGATATTTAAGATAAATCTATCTTTATCCAAAACATCTAAGATCCCTTTTGTCAAAGTCAGATCATCCACATTAATAAAAGCTAGAGTCTTTTGACCCAGAAGTTTGTCTAGTTCTGTACTTGTAATTGAGCTTATGATAAGTTGAGAAGTTGCTTTTACAGTGTCAGAAAAACTGGTCTCATAATTAAATTGATCTTTGAAAAGAAGTTCGTACGCATAAGGCTCATTTTTGTGGTTAACAATTTTTTGTTTATAGATATTGATAATATTCATAGCTTAGATTTCCTTCAGATGTAGATTATATCACGAAGCACAGTGAATACAATATCTTGTTTCGGGGAGAAGCAATAAGCGTTGAAAAGGGATCTCATCTCCGCATTCCAAACAGAAACCATAATCAGCACTACTATCTATTGTATGAATCAGATGTTGCAACTTTGAGAGTCGTAGATGTGCCGATTCAAGAGAACGCAAAAATATTTCTTGCTCATGCATCATCTCAAAACGCGTAAGATCGCCAAGACAACAATCTGGAGCGATTGGCTCTGTTTTTTCTTGCAGTAGGATGATCTCATTTTCAAGAAATGCGATCTGTTCAACTATTTTTTCTTTAATTTGCTGAACTTCTGACGTTTTCATTGTTTGACTTAGTTCATTTTATCTAGTTGATTGGTCGAAATCTCGAAAATGTTTCCGTTTTTATCTTCAACGAGCGCAAGATTTGCATCTGTAAATATTGTGATGATTTGAACGATTTCATCTTTGTACATGTAAGAGTCTAATGTGTCAATGTGAGAGTTATATTCGATTGTTTCAAGATGGCTCATATCTACTCCTCGAAGGTTTATACAGACTAAATAGCAACTTTCATTCCTAATGATCTGTAGTGAAAATTTAATCTTCGTTTGACAGAAGATTCCCGCTCACTTGGGAATCTTTACTTCTTTTATCTTTACAGTACTCAATTTTTTAGTATTTTTAACTTATGTTCTTCTTGGTATCTTTGTTTTGAACACTCCAGATAAATAGAAGGGGAATAAAAATAAGAGTTAAAAATGTACCTACTAAAATCCCTCCGATGGCAACAGCTCCAAGCGGTGCAAGCCGTTCAAGTCCGATAGCATTTCCAAGAGCAATCGGGATCATCCCAGCCGTTACTGCAAAGGCTGTCATAAGAACAGGACGAGTTCGTATCTTGAGTGATTCAAGCATCGCTTCTCTCGTACTTAGTCCGTTTTCCATTCTTTGAAGTGCAAAATTTACTAATAAAATTCCGTTATTGATAATCACACCACTTAAAAGAATAAAGCCCATCATCGCAGGCATGGATGTGTGATAATGTAAAATCAGCAAGAACCATGAAGCACCGATGATGGTAAGCGGGATGGAAAAAAGTATCATCAAAGATATCTTCACAGAGTTGAAAAGCATAATAAGTGTGAGAAAGATGAGTACGATTGCAAAACCGATAGCACCTGCCATTCTTTTTGCGGAATCGTTAAACTGTTTGATATCACCTGTTTGCTCCATCGTAACGCTTGATGGAAGTTTTACATTGAGCATCTGCTTGTCAAAAGAGTCCATGATATGGGAGATAGCCGCTTTTTCTCTGTATCCGTAAATATCGAGCGTATATTGAAGTCCCTCTCTTGTGATGAGAGTCGGCTCTATAACTTTTTGAATAGTCGCAAATTTTTGAAGTTCAACCGGTCCGTTTTTTGTAGCTATTTTAGTGGATAATATCTGTGCAAGCGTATCTCTTTGCTCTTTTTTTACCCAGATTCGAAGAGGATAGTCGGAGCTATTTTCTCTCGCATAAGAGGAGACGATACCACCGCGAAGAAGTGTCTGGATTTGAGAGAGAAGTTCGGCACTGCTGATGTTATAACTTTGTGCCATTTTCTCATCCACTTTGACGTCATACACAGCTTTATCCATATCCCAAGTGCGTGAAACAGAGTTGATTCCTTGGGTTTTGTACATTGCATTTTCTATGAGTTTGCCAGCGCTTTGGAGTTCTTGAAGGTTGTCGCTGTATAAAGTTACATCTAAATTGGCACGTATGCTTGAAAGTGCTGTCGCACCAAAATCCACTACTTCAAACTGCTTGATATTTTGAATCTGAGCCATATCATCTCTAAGTTTTTTTTCTATCTCCCAGATACTCTCTTTTCTTTGATATCTATCGACATAAGTCGCATTGATACTGATGCTATCCATAGCACCTCCGCTGCCTACGCTGAGTACTCCCGCTTCGCTTCCTATCGAGCTTGAAATCCTGAGAATCTTGCCATATTTATTTAAAAGCGCATCCACCTCTTTTACGATCGCTTCACTCTTTTGTAAAGGCAGATTCGAGTCTACTTTTATAGATATTTTAATAGCTCCTGTATCCATCGGCGGCATCAGTTCCCGTCCAACTGTGGGCATTACGCCTCTCGCACTGATGATAAATAAAAGGATTAAAACTACGAAGTAACTTATTGCAATTTTTTTATTTTCAAGTGCCAGTTTGACGCTATTTGAGAAAAACTCTTGAACATTTTGCAATATACGTCCAAAAAGATTATGGAAAAAATTTTCAGCCCTCAAGATATGCTTGTTGTCGATAGCAAGTATCTTTAAAGAAAGCAGAGGAACGGCTGTGATGGAGATAATATAAGAAGCTACAAGTGCTATAAGCAGAGTTCCAACAAGTGGAGCAAAAACAGTTTGTGGATAACCGCCAATAAAGAGCATAGGCGCAAGAGCTATCATGGTTGTGATAGTTCCCGAGAGGTCAGCAAAAAGTATCTCTTTTGTTCCACCAAATACGGCTGTATAGATATCATCATGCAACTCTTTGTAGTGGCGTTCTATATTTTCCATGACCACGACCGTATCATCGAGTAAAAGTCCAAGAGCGAGAATAATGGCTGTCAGAGTAACGACGTTAAACTCAATTCCCACGATCCACATAAGCGCGATAGTTGCCCCATACACGATTGGAATGGTTACTAAGACGATGAGCACTTGTCTGAAGCTCGATAAAAAGAAAAAGACGACGATGGTAGACATGATGATAGCATCTCGAAGCGAATCAAACATATTGCTCGTACTTTGAACAATGGTATCTTTTTGTGTATCGGAAACTTCAAAATCGATATTTTTATACTCATTTTGAAAACTCTTTACCTCTTTTTCAACATTGGCGATTGTTTTTATGATATCAGCATTCTCTCCACGTTGAATAGCTAGAGCGATCGATTTTTTGGAGTTTCCAAAATACTCGGCACTGTTGTCAAAGCGAGAAAGTGTGACAGTTGCGACATCTTTTATTTGAAGCGATGGCGTGATCTGAATATTTTTAATATCTTCGATATTTTCTCGTTTTAATGAGGCTTTGAGCAGATATCTTGTCTTATCATTTTCAACAAAGCCCGCTGCAAAATCTTGATTGCTCGTAGAAACTGCGGCTAAGACTTGACCTAAAGAGAGATTATAAGATTCAAGTTTTTGTTTATCGACAATAATCTCAAGCTCTTTTTTATAGCCTCCAAAAACATCCACATTACTTACACCATCAACTTTAAGAAGCGCATGTTTGAGTTTTGTTTCTGCGAGTTCACGGATATTTTCCAAAGAGATTTCTTTGTTTTTTGAAGAGAGAGAAAGTGTCATAATAGGCGCGCTTGCCGCAGTTATCTTGATGATCTGCGGTGATGCGATGGAGCTTGGAAGTTTACTTTTTATTTTTTCCATAGAGTTGGATACATCATTTGCTGCGGCATCGATGTTTTTACTATATTCAAACTCAGCATTTACGACGGTGACTTCATCGATGGTTGTCGAGTAGACTCTTCGTACTTTATCGAGTGTATAGAGTTCCTCTTCGACATTGACTGCGATGTTATTTGCCATAGATTTGGCAGATGCTCCGTTTTGTATGACGACTACGGCGATTTGCGGATAGTTGGAATCGGGAAAAAGTTTATGGTTGATCTTGTTGTAACCGATGATTCCTAAAAAAATAAAGAGCGTCAAAAAAGAGTAAATGAGTGATGGACGCTTTAAAAGCGCCTCTATAAAACTATTTTGCTGTTTCATTATTTTCTATCTTTACATCTTCTTGCTCTGGTAAAAGAGAGAGTTTACTTTGAGAAGCTACGGCTATCTTTTGGGAAACACATGGAGTGATAATGCTCTCTTTTTTCTGGCTCTGTAAAACTTTGACCTCGACAAAATGAAATCTATTGTTTTCATAGACTACGATTTTTGTCTGCTCTCCGTCATAGAGCAGGGCATCACTTTGGACGACACATCCACTCATCTTTTCACCCAAAAGGTCTACTGTGATATTCTCTCCATTAGTGCTGTTGAGTTCTTTGCTTAGTTTGACTTCTGCGACTTTGAGACCGTTTTTCGCATCATCATAGATGGTGCTTATTTCGCCGATTTCATTGTCATTGAGCCTTACATGTAAGCCTTTTTTGACTCTGTTACCTGTAAAACTGAGAGTCATTTTTTTATCTAAGCTGTTGAGCTGTAAGATAGGTCTGCTTGGTGATGCCAAATCACCTTCATGTAAAAAGATTTGTGAGACTGTCCCATCAAATGGAGCACGGATATTTAAATATGCAAGTTGATTGTTTGTACTATTGCTATTTTGTTTGAGTGTCTGTAGATTTGCTTTAGCAGAGAAAAGAGCGACACCGCTTTGATCAAGCTGCTCTTTTGAGAGTCCCTTGATATCATAAAGTTTTTTATTTCGCTCATACACACTGCTTTTGTATTCGAGATCTTTTTGCGCCGCATTGAGAGAGGTTTGTAGAGATTTAAGAGATTCCGTCGCCTCTGTTGCATCAATCTGCACAAGTAAATCGCCTTTATGGACTCTCTGTGATTCGCTTACATGTAAGGCTTTGATATATCCGTTAAATTTGGATGCGACTCCCACACTTTTGTCTGCTTCAACAGTTGCAAGGTAGCTTTGTTTGTCCATAAGTGAGCCGTTTTTTGCCTCAATAAGTCGTACTTCGACACTCGGTTTTGACGCAGTCTGGTTTTGTGTAACTTCACTTTTTCTCGCCACAAGTAATTTTACAGCCGCCAAAGCGACAACTATAACAAGAATGAGGAGGATTATTTTTTTACTCATTATTTATTTCCTTTTTCGAGTAGGTATTGCGTTAAGAAGATCGTTTTTTGGCAATTATAGGCAGCATCTATCATCTGTGATTTTGCTATCTCTGTTTGTGCATTTGCAAAGAGAAGATCGTTGATTGTGATGGCATCATTTTCATAGCGTACTTTCTCTATTTTTTGTGTTTGAACTAAGAGTTTATATTTTGTTTTGGCATTTCCATAGAGAGCTTTAGCCTCATGAAACTTTGAAATTGAGGAGCTTAGTTCTTTTTCTAGCGCTCTTTTTACATCCTCTTTTTTGATCTGATTTTGCAGTTTTTCGACTTTTGTCGCCTCTACGCCAAGTCTGTCGGCATCAAAATCATAAAGTTTGTATTGAAGTTTGAGACCTATCTGCCAAAGTTCCTGATTGTTGAAATCTCCGGGATTAGGATTTTTCGCATCGTTATATCCAAAGTTTTGTCCATACGAAGCATTAAGTGATACTTGAGGATAACGTGATGACTGTTGTACTGCAATCTTCTCGTCGAGCATTTTAAGACTCATATCCATAGCTTTTATTCTCGCAAGATCGTTGATTCCTTCGATTGTCGGCTCTTCATTTGTAAAGACTACAGTTGTCAAATCACCGACATCTTGATTGATAAAGTATTTTAAAGAGGCTTTGAAAATCTCAATATTGGAGATAAGCGTTTGCTGTATGGATTTTATTCCCTCAAGATCGCTCATAGCTTTGAGTTCATCTATATAGGCTTTTTTACCAAGAGCCACTTCTGTATGGATAATATTTAAAAGATCTGCTTGTGCTTTAGCATAGCTATTAAGAGAATTGAGTTGATCTTCTAGTGAGAGAGTTGAGAGATAGATCGTTTTTACATCATAGATAATCTGCTCTTTTGTCAGTTTTTCCAAAATAATGTCATTGGATTTTTGCAACTCTTCGATCTCTATATTTTTAGTTTGTGCAAAGCCTGTGAAAAGGGGAACAGAATAGTTGATACCGACATTAAAAAGGTTGTCGGTTGTCGCAATAGTCGGTGATATCGTACTTGGCGTGAGCGGTGCTAGCGTGCGAGGAAGGTTATAATGATCAAAACTTCCAACGAGATTAAACTCTCCATAGCGAGCGGATTGTTTCTGCTCTTTTATAAGTGTAGTTTTCTCTTGATTTAGTGAAACTTCTTGGAGTTTTGTTGAGTTTTTTAGTGCCAAATCAACAACCTCCTGCAGTGTTAGTGCAGACAAAGAAAAAGCGCAAAGAGAGAGCAGGGTGAGTTTTTTTATCATAAAGTTTCCTTTGTTTTTAAGGAGTTTCTTACCATGGAAGCGATCTTTTTTGAAGCTTCATCCATAGAAAACTCCACTGTTATCTTCGATTCTGGATCTAGTTCCTCTTTAATCTTTATTCTGACATTTTCGGTATTTATCAAGTACGTTATAGATCCTACAACCATCATTTGAATCAGCATCGGTTCAACACACTGAAAGATTTTTTCTTCAACTCCCTCTTGAATGATACCTGAGAGGATTTTAAGTGTTCTTATCATCTGTTTAAGCGCGAGTGTCGGCATCATTTTTCCGCCGTTAGACATCTCACGCATGAGCATAAAAGAGACATCCTTATTTTTATCCAATTCTTTAGCAAAAGTAGTGATATAGCTTTGAAGTTTATCCTCTATATTTTGGGCATTTCCCACATTTTTTTCTATAGCATCGGCGACAATTTTGATGTTTGATTCTAAAATAATCTCGTAAAGTTGCTGTTTGTCTTTAAAATGATAATACAGAGCCGACTTTGTAATCCCCAAAGGTTTGGAAATATCATCGATGGAAGTACCTGCATATCCTTGAGTTGCAAACAGTTTTTTTGCAGTTTTTAATAGAAGTTCTTTTTTAGTCAAAATTTTTCCTTAACGAACGTTCAGTATTTTAACTGAAAATTTTTAATTTTTTCTTATTAAAAGCATTTTATTTTGAGTATTCCTACTTTATTTTCAGATTTTTTATGAGTTAAATTGTGGTATTTTCTTGATCATTTTTTTGTAATATAAAAATCCTTCTATAATGTTCTTAAAGAGTAATAGGGAAGAAAGAAAAAAGAGTAGAGATGCTACGCTTATGAAAGGTCTAAAAAATATTGATAATAAAAAAAGAGTATAAGATGCAGTAAAAATGGAAAACTGAATTTTCATTCTTTTTATCTTCATCACTTCCCCCATTTCCGCTTCATAGACGAAACTAGAACTAAGATGAAACCATGTCAAAAATGGGATGATTTTATAGAGCATTGCATTGACGATAGCATAGACAAATCCTAAACCAAATACTACGGCAAGAAGAAAGTCTATATTAAAGCCAAAAATAATACTAGCTATCCATAAAGCACAACCAAGTAAAAGATTGCCATTGGCAAAATAAAAAAAGTTTACAGTGACATCCAAACGTGCTCTTTTTCTTCTTTTGAGGATAAAAAGGGTGAGTAAAGCAAAACTTCCAAGAAGCGTGGCTAAGAGAATATTTATGATCATTTTAACAGATGTCAACTCATAAATCGTACTTAAAAAAAGTAACATCAAAAGCGTAGAGATGGCAATATATAAACCATTTTTTACCCATAGTGGATATTCACGTGCCACATAAAACATAGGAAGTATTTTATAGATCACTCCGCTGTAAAGTAAAAATACCCATCCAAAAAGCATCACTTTAAGATGAATATCTCCAAGCCATACACCGTTGTAATTCCCTGAATATTGTAGAAGTGAGAGAGCACCCAAAACTGTGCCAACTGCTAAAAACAAAAGTGAAGTTAAAATAGTCTTTACAGAAGCATTTTTATCTTTTGCCCTAGCAATTGTTACGAGAGAGTAAAGGGAGAAAACGAGGAGTGAAAAAAGGAGTAAGACAGCCGCTAAAATATTTAAAAAATCAGGCAATAATAAAAATGAGAAAATAAAGCTGATGATACCAAGATTGAGTGTGACAAGAAGAATATTTGCCCAAAGTCCAACACGTTTGTAAGCTTCTCCTATGATAACAGGAACCATTTGAAAAAGCGTTCCAAACATTGCATGTAGCACAAAACCAAGCGTTAGAAGATGCGTAATAGCAATGGCAATAGCATCATATCTTGTATTGATATGAGTTGCATAGAACAACAAAACTCCAGATAAAAGTAAAAGGTAAAATGTAGCTATCATATAGTAAAAAAGCGGTATCTTGTATGGAGGAGCCTGATCTAAAGTGAGTCCAAACATTATCTATATATCTTCATCTCAAAATAATTTTCTTCATTTTTGATAATTTCTGAGTGTAATCCTAAAATATCTATCTGCTCTTGAAGTTTGCATGGAAACATACGGTGAATAAATATCAAAATTTCGTCCTCTTCGAGATCTTTCATGGCCGCGATCCCTTTGAATAAAGGGTGCGGCGCTTCAAGCTCACTTACATCAAGCAAAATCTCTTTAAGAATCATAATGCATCAATTTCTCAACAACAGCATCATTTTCATCTTGTAGAAAGTTTTGAATCATCGTATAGAGCATCTGTTCCTCTTTTGCATTATGCTGCTGTAAAAGGATCATCAAAGATTCACTCAATGAAAAAAATCGATCGCTATCTTTTTGTTCCATAGCAGAATCAAGTTTTTCAAAAACTCCCCGCGCCTGTGTATGTTCCATTCGCATAACTTGAGTCGGCCCTTGTGTCATACCGCTTTTTTCTTCAAATAAAGGAAATAGATATTCTTCTTCCATCTCAAAATGTTTGAGCGTTTCATCCTTAAAATCTTTATATTTCTTAGCGGCATCTTCAAAATCTTTGTTTTCCAGAGCATCTTCAGCCAATACCAAAAGTTGATCACATTCCCTATGCTGATGAGTCATGAAATCTTTTATTGTCATAACTAGCCTTTCTTTTTTTTGTATTTTTGCATAAAATAGCGGTAAAAAGATTGACAGTCGTCAAGAAATGGTAAATAATGCAGTTTCAAAACTTTTGGTTTTTTGAGTCACTGACTCAAGATGAGATAAAAGAACTTCAAAAGATAACAACAAAAAGAGAGTGTAAAAGAGGTGAAATACTTTTTTATGCCAAAGATCAACCTCGATATCTCTACTTTCTTGCGAGTGGAATGGTAAAGCTTTATAAACATGATTTTAAAGAAAACGAGGTCGTCTTACACAATCTTTACGCACCCAATCTCATAGCCGAGATCGCCAATTTTGAGGAACTTCCTTATCCTGCAAATTGTTCATTTGAAAGTGATGGAGAGGTTTATCTTATCGATTATGAGAAATTTAAAGAGTTATTCTTGAGCAAATATGCGATCTCAATGCTTTTTATCAAATCACTTACAAAAAAGATCAAGGCTCTAGAGAGCTTTATTAGCTATTCCCTCACGACCGACAGCTACACTAAAACAGCTAGATTCTTGTATGAAAATGAGGATCTCTTTAAATCACTCAAACAGATTAAAATTGCATCTTTACTCAACATCACACCTGAAACACTCTCAAGAAATATTGCAAGACTTAAACAAGAGAAAATAGTTGTAAAAAAAGAGGGTTCTTTGATAATTATAGATTATGAAAAACTGCGAGTATTGCTGATATGAATCAAACAAAACTTTTACAAAAAAAAGTATTATTTCTCTTTACAGAAAGAGTAACAGATTATGAAAATTATTTTATACGATCCACCAACCCACAACTAGTTTCCTTAGCTCCTCAGATGCAACAATTAATACAAATGGTTTTAAGCGGCAATGCAGACGCTAAGATAAAAAAATATTTTCAGGATGTGTGGCAAGGAAGAGTACAAAATATTCTCGCTACATTTGATACAAATGCAAATCTTGTTACATGTAAGCATAAATAAACTTTTCATCCTATGTATTTTTAAGTGATACATCAATGTTATGTAAGTAGTTTGAAGTTTTATAAATAGGGAGATTTGTAGGTGGTGTCAAG
>JAVHRU010000118.1:0-6762 GCA_036171835.1 Sulfurimonadaceae bacterium
CGCCTCAGCGGTATTTTAGCGACAGACCCAAGTAACGGCGGAACAACGGGAATTTTTTCTTTAAAAGAACGCAACTGGGATACTTCGATGGCTAAAAAAGTGGGAATTAAAGATGATATTTTTCCTCCATGCTTAGAAGTCGGCACGCTTATGGGAACTGTGAGCCAAAAGGCTTCCAAAGAAACAGGACTCTCAAAAAATACAAAAGTCGTAATGGGTGGCGGCGATGTTCAACTCGGCTGTGCAGGACTTGGCGTGGTCAATCTCGGAGATGTTGCTGTACTTGGCGGATCGTTTTGGCAGCAGGTTGTCAACATTCCAAGCGACTTGACTCCTCCAAAAGATATGTTGGTTCGTGTCAATCCCCATGTCATAAAAGGACAGTCTCAAGCGGAGGGAATTACTTTTTTTTCTGGTCTTATTATGCGCTGGTTTCGAGATGCTTTTTGTGAGATGGAAAAAATAGAAGCCGAGCAAAGAGGGATAGATACTTACGCAGTTTTAGAAGAAAAAGCTTCAAAAATTCCAGCAGGATCTTACGGAATTATCCCGATATTTTCAGACTCTATGAACTATGGGAAGTGGATTCACGCGGCTCCAAGCTTTTTAAATCTTTCACTTGATCCGCTTACATGCAACCGCTTTTCAATGTTTCGAAGTTTGCAAGAAAATGCTGCAATTGTTTCGAGTATCAACTTAGAAAAGATCAAGAAGTTTAGTGGCATTGAGATAGATACCATCGTCTTTGCCGGAGGTGCTAGTAAAGGTGCATTGTGGTCACAGATTCTCTCAGATGTAACCGGTTGTATTGTAAAAATTCCGAAAGTGACTGAAGCTACAGCTTTAGGTGCGGCGATGGCTGCTGGTGTGGGTGCAGGAATATATAAAGATCTAATCTCGGCTTCTAAAGAGTTAGTCGTATGGGATAAAACTTATAAGCCAAATTTGGAAAATAAAAAGATCTATGATGCGCAAAAACAAAAGTTTGAACTCGCTTATATAGCACAACTTCGGCTTGTAGAAGAGGGTGTGACAACTTCCATGTGGAAAGCTCCTGGACTTTAAAAATTTCAGCAGATAGCGTGTAACCATTTTGAAATGATGGTTTGTTATATTGCGCTTATGCAAACACAACTCACACAGATATGGCTGGATAGATTAAAAGTTTTAGATATCGCTTTTCAGCCCATTCTCAATATCAACACCGGTAAAATATATGCAGTGGAAGCACTTCTACGCAATGTAGAAGATGCTGGGTTCAAATCAATTTTTTCTCTTTTTGATAAAGTGTACAAAGAGGGAATGCTTTATCCTTTTGATATTAGATTAAGAGAAATAGCATTTAAAAAATTTATTACAATAGAAAATTATGAAAAAATAAAACTCTTTTATAATCTTGATAACCGTCTTTTTGAGACACAAAACTACTCTCATGGAAATACAAAAAAATTACTTGAAAAATTCAATATTTCAAAAGACAATCTCTGTTTTGAAATTTCAGAACGTCATGAGATAACGCAGGAGTGTGATATTTCAACGGTGCTGAAACATTATCAGGATGAGGATTTTTGTATTGCTATCGATGACTTTGGAGTTGGTCACTCTGGATATAAACTCCTTTATGAAACTACCCCTAATATCATCAAAATTGATAGATTCTTTTTAAGCAATATTGAAAACAATCTCAAAAAAAAACTGCTGGTTCGAAACATCACGAATCTTGCGATTCAGTTTGGTATAAAGGTCGTTGCAGAGGGTGTGGAAACTCAAGCGGAATTGCTTACATGTAGAGATATCGGATGTCACTTTGTTCAAGGTTATCTTGTGCAAAGACCTACCCTTAATACCAAAGAGATACAGCATAAGTATGAACATATAAAAGAGATCCTCAAAAGTGATAAGAGAGCCAAAGAGATCAATCATCAAACGCTCTCATACATCGATAAAGCTAAAGCTTTTGATATTAAAACCAAAACCTCTGAAGTAGTAAAATATCTAAAAGATAATCCAGATGTCAGTATCATCCCAATCGTTAACTCCTTAGGAGAGACTTTGGGCGTTTTACAAGAGGATGAGCTAAAACATTTTCTTTATTCTCCTTATGGAATGTCACTTCTCAATAATGAATTTACAGAAAAGACAAAGTTGAAAAATCTTATGACCCCATGCGGGAGTGCTGATCTAAGCAGTGATATTACAACGATTATAGAACTTTTTTCTAATAATCCAGAATCTGTCGGGATCTTGATAACTAAAAATTCTAGATATTTGGGTTTTTTATCTGCACGTGCGATTATTACGATTATGAATGAGCAAAATATTGTCTATGCGAGAGAACAAAATCCTCTGACTAAGCTTCCTGGAAATATTGCTATTGAGAGATATCTTTCTCATCTTCCTGAAGAAAACTCCCTTCTTTGCTACTTTGATCTTGATAACTTTAAAGCCTATAATGATAACTATGGCTTTAGAAATGGGGACAGAGTAATTATGCTCTTTGCTGATATCTTGAGGCAAAACATTTTGGCTGAGTTTTTTAAAGCGCATATCGGCGGAGATGATTTTTTTGTAGCTGTAGAGTTTCGTAAAAAAGATCAAATGAAATATATCGAAGATATCAAAAAGATCATCGCAAAATTTGCAGAGGATGTTAAAGCATTTTATAGCAAAGAAGATATTGACAGAGGCTATATCACCGCAAAAGACAGAGATGGAGCTGTGAAGAATTTTGATCTTTTAAGCGTGAGTGCCTCAGTTGTCATCGTCAAAGCCAAGACAAAAAAAGATGTAGAAAACATTAATGCAATTCTTTCACTTCAAAAAAAGTGTGCGAAAAAAGATCTAGGAAAGATCTGTATCAGTACGATAATATAAAGCCAAGCCTTTAGGCTTGACTGATCTGTTTGTAAAGCGAGTTTAAGTCGCCTAAAACATTGATACTCGCTATTTTGCCATTTTTGAAATGAAAAAATGATGCGCCTGAGTAACTGATGCGTTTTCTTGTCGGTTCGTAGTTCAGAAGTTTGCCTGCATGTGTGCCGGAGTACGTCACATAGGCCGAGGCCAAGTTACCCTCAGAGACTACTAATTCCACTGCATGATAAAGATTTGGAAATGCTTCAAAAAGCATCGCGGCATAATCTTTAAAACCCTCTATGTCATTGGCTACGATATCAAGTGAACCGCGAAATCGAATATCACTGTCTAGTAGTTGTTCTGCTTTTGAGAAATCATGACTATTCCACATAGCATAATACGCACTGACAAGTTGTTTGTTGTCCATAATTCTTCTTTAATCTATGTAATTTTTTTTATGACTAAATTTTTGCACTGTCGGATATTCATCATCTTCATCATCATCTTCATCGTAATGAATAGAAAAGATAGGTTCATAACCTTTTTTCTCAAGCTCTTCATCGAGGGCTTGCATGTCATAACCTTTAGTTTTACAAATTTCCAAGATTTCAGTTATATCTTCCAAATCAACGCCGTACAGTTCCATTTCTAATTTAATATCAGAAATTTTCATTCATTCCTCTTACAAAAAAAATAAAAAAAGTGCTCTAAAAGCCACTTAGAAAAGTTTGAAAACATTCAAACACAGACACCAAAAATACAATCCCGTTTAAGAGATTTTGAGAAAAAATTATACTCTCTTTCTCTTGGTTTTATAGTAACTCTTAATTTTTTTAATGCTAAAATCCCCTAAAATATATGGGAGCGTGATGTGAAAGAAAATTCAGAAGTATTGGCACTAAAATATCGTCCAAACAGTTTTGACGAGCTTATAGGTCAAGAAGCGATCTCTCAAACTCTTTCACTCGCACTCGACTCAAAAAGACTCTCCCACGCTTATCTTTTTTCAGGTCTTCGTGGAAGTGGAAAGACTTCGACGGCGCGTATCTTTGCAAAAGCTCTTATCTGCGATAATGGCCCGACATCCAATCCATGCGGTGTGTGTACGCACTGTAGCATGGCCGCACAAAGCCGTCATATAGATATTATCGAGATGGACGCCGCATCAAATCGCGGGATCGACGATATCCGCGATCTTGTTGAACAGACAAAGTATAAACCAGCATCGGCTGCATATAAAATCTTCATTATCGATGAGGTTCATATGCTCACGCCTCAGGCATTTAACGCACTTTTAAAAACACTTGAAGAGCCGCCTGAATATGTGAAGTTTATCTTAGCGACGACCGATCCGCTTAAGCTTCCAGCGACCATCCTTTCTCGTACTCAGCATTTTCGTTTTAAGCGCATCTCTAGTGAGAAAGTTGTGCAACACCTTTCTCATATCTTGCATCTTGAAAATATCGAGTATGAACCTCAAGCATTAGAGATTTTGGCGAGAAGCGGAAACGGAAGTCTTCGTGATACTTTGACACTTTTAGATCAGGCGATCATCTACTCGAAAAACTTTGTAGATGTGAAAACTGTTACTGATATGCTCGGCCTCGTCGATCCGCATTTCATAGCAAATATCTTTAAAGCGGTGTTTAAAAAAGATTATGCCGCACTCGTTGAGATCGCAAAATTACTTGAAGAGTATGAAGCTGAAATGGTTGTTGATGAACTTATCATCTATCTTAAAGAGCGGATGTTTGAGCAAGATGCACTTTTTTCTACTTTGATCCTTGATCGCTTTTTCAGGATTTTGAGTGATTCGAAAACACTTTTTTATATGAATGCAGATGGAGGTTTTGTCCTCTCTTTGGTACTTTTCAAAATGGTGGAAGCACTTCGTATTAAAGAGATCGATCAGATGATTGAATCTTTACAAAAAGAGGTTAAGCGCGTTGATATCGTGAATCTTGATATTCCCGTTTCAAAAACTGTAGAGCCAAAACTGTCTGAAGCAAAAGTAAGTGAAGTTGAACCTACTCTAGATGAAGTGAAGATTTCAGAGCCACAGATGAGTGAACCTGAACTATCAATAGAAGAACCTTCGCATCCAAAGGGCACTTCGCATGAAGAAGAGGCGTTATGGCAGGACGAGACTTTATATGTAGAAGAAGAATTAGTCGAGCAACAAGATCCTTCCTTGGAACTTTATGAAAAATTAGTCGTAGCGATTATGGATAGAAATATGCAGCTGGGTGAATGCTTTGTAAAACATATCCGTTTTGTCTCATTTCTTGATGGTGTCTTGACATGGGAAAGTTGTGTGGATGAGGAGTGTAAAAAAGCGCTTGGACATGGTTTTAGTGTTATTAAACAGCTTGTTCGTGAGGTTTTTGGCTTTGAAACTGTGATGAAAAATCTTCCTTGTACAAAACAGGAGGAGATTAGCCGCCCAAAGTATGAAGCACCTGAGGAGATTCTTCAGGTTTCATCTATGGTTGAAGAGAGCGAAGTTGGAACAGGAAGTTGTGTTGTCAACTGTTCTGAAGGTGATGAATCGGTTAAAGAGTTTGATGGTGCTTCTATCCTTGAAGAACCGATGATTCAAAAAGCTGCAGAACTTTTTGAAGCAACCAAGATAACCGTACAGTCAAAAATTTGAAAAAACCTCTTTCAGCGAATAAAAAGTACGCGATTCACGGCTTTTTTATCTCTGTCGCTACAACCATTGCTGAACCTTCGACGATACTGCCCCTAATGGTAAGCTTTTTCGGAGGTTCACACCTTCTTATAGGTTTTTTTACTTCTCTTATCAAAGGCGGTTCTATTTTAGTTCAGCTCTTTGCAGCTTTTTACACTCAGAGCTATCCTCGGATGATGCCCTATCTCTACCGCGTTTTTGCGGCACGCTTTCTTTCATGGTTTAGTATTGGTTTTGTTATCTTCTTTTTTGGTGAAAAGCATCCCAATATCGCACTTACAAGCATAGGCGTAGGGCTTTTTATCTTCTCTTTTGCCGCAGGATTCGGTACGGTCTATTTTAATGAAGTGGTTGCAAAAGTCTTTTCTCACAAAGCGCGTGGACGTGTTATAGCAAATAGGCAGTTTTTTATGGGACTAGGTTCCATCATTAGCGGTGGAATCGCCGGATTTGTGATGTCTGTTACAAATGCTCCAAACTCGTATGGAATGTTGTATATGCTCAGCGCTCTTTTGATGCTTCTGGGTATCTATGCATTTGCCACCATACCTGAACCCATAAAAGTGCAGGTAACTCAGAAAGAGGAGAAATTTCGCCACTTTTTAAATAACAGTTTTAAAATCCTCAAAAATGATGATGCTCTTCAAAAACAGATTATCGTTTATTTGATCTCCTACACTTATCTTCTGTCTTTGCCATTTATTGTACTCGATGCCAAAAATCATATAGCTTTGAGTGGTTTTGTTATTGGTGGACTTATCACAGCGCAGATGGCTGGTGGAATGCTCAGTAATATTTTATGGGGATATCTTTCTTCAAACAGAGTTATTGTGTGGATAGGCTTTGGCTTGCATGCGAGTGCGATTTTGCTTTTACTCCTCAGTAAGAGAGCTGAGGTTTATTTTGTCGTATTTTTTCTCATCGGTGCGGCTATGGATGGACTTCGCCTTGCTTTTTCAAATATGATCCTCATCTTAGCTCCAGAACACAATCGTCCCGTTTATATCGCTTTGCAATCAAATCTGACTTCCATAGGACTTTTCTTTCCTATTCTGGGTGCTTTGATCGTGGATACTTTTGGATATGACGTACTTTATAGTGTGACGATTGTTACTTTGGGAATCGGGTTTTTGTTTTCATTAAAAATGGAGCGTTGTTCTTAAAATAACTGTGATGAGTCGCGTTTGGTATAAAGGCGAAAAAGCCTTTACGAA
>JAVHRU010000119.1:0-6732 GCA_036171835.1 Sulfurimonadaceae bacterium
ATACTATCTAAAAACACTGTAAAGAGGAAATCGTGTAACTTATCTCTGATACAATTCTCTCCAAATAGAAATTAGGTGAATGAATGAAAAAAGTTTTAAAATTATTAGCTGTAATAGTTTTAGTAGCAGGTGCATACTACGTGTGGCGTGTAAATTTAAATTATAGATTTGAAGAGATTAGTAAAGACAAGGTTTACAAATCAAGATTAATAAGTCCGGATAAATTGGGCGGATACTTGAAAGAATATAAGATTAAAACCGTTGTAGATCTCTTAGATCCAAGACTACATGACAGATTGGATCCTGGAAAACAAGCAGACATAGACGCAGAAGCCGCTGCTGTAAAAAAATATAATGAAACCTATCACACAAATGTCGTACATATAAATATTCCCTCAGGTCAGATTCCTACAAAAGAGACTTTGACGAAATTTTTTCAAGTTTTAGATAATAACACAAACTATCCGGTACTCATCCATTGTTATGATGGAACAGGCAGAGCACCACTTTATAGTGCGATCTATAGAGTAGAATATGAAAAATGGAAAAATGCGGATGCCAGAGAGAAAACGAGAGTTTTAGTCGAAGGTTTTGGATACAGAAGTAGTTTCGCTGATGGCAAAAGCAAGGGCGACTTCCTAATGCATTACAAACCCCGATCAGATGGTAAAGATGCAACAATTAATCAATTACAGGATCATTAATTTTAGAAAATTTTAAAAACTGTTCAAGTGTTTTGAGTGAACTCTTTTCATTGAACTCTTTTGTAGCAGTCGTGCCTATCTCTCGAGAAAGCACGATAGAACCGAGTTTGTTAAACTGCTGTCTCATCGCGAGCATTAACCCGCTACAGTCACTCAAACTGTGAGAACAGAGCAAGATAATCTTTTCATTGAAAAGTACTCTAAAATCCTTATCGGCTCTCGAAATCCACGCGATTGCATTTGAAAGTACTGGGGGAATGGAACCGTTGTATGTTGGAGCGACAACGATATAGGAGTTTACCTCTTTCATCTTTTCCATCAAAGTGTAGATTTTTTCTGGTATACCCTCATTTACTTCAACATCCATATCATACAAAGGAAGCTTCAATTGCATAATATTGACTATCTCAGCTTCTGTCTCCGCCCCGAGAAGCAGTTGCTGTAAAACATTTGCCAGCTTTAGATTTTCGCCTGAACTTGCAAGTAAAATAAGCGTTTTCATGGGTTTACTTCTTTTGATCCGGATTAAAGAGATTACCTAAATCTATTGGGAATGGAAAAACTATCGTGTTGGTTTTATCGTTAGAGATATCACTCATCGTTTGAAGATAACGTAATTTTATCCCCAGCTCATTTTGGCTTAGTTTTTCTGCCGCGGCAAGGATATTTTCACTCGCTTCGAGTTCACCTTTTGCATTGATGACTTTAGAACGGCGTTCACGTTCTGCCTCAGCTTGTTTTGCGATGGCGCGAATCATACTCTCATCGAGGTCGATGTGTTTGATCTCGACATTTGCTATCTTGATTCCCCATGCATCCGTCCTTTTATCGAGTATCTCTTGAATATCGGAGTTGAGACGTTCACGTTCTGCTAGCATTTCATCGAGTTCATGTCCGCCCAAAACCGAGCGCAGGGTCGTTTGCGCAAGCTGACTCGTCGCATTATAAAAATCTTCTACCTGAATAATCGCTTTTTCTGGATCAATCACACGAAAGTAGACAACAGCGTTTACATGTACGGAAACATTATCATGTGAGATAACATCCTGAGTCGGAACATCAAGGACGATGGTACGAAGATCAACTCTGACCATCTGCTGAATAATAGGAATAAGGATGATAAGCCCCGGTCCTTTGACGCCGGTGAAGCGACCGAGCGAAAAGATTACTCCACGTTCGTATTCTCTTAAAACGCGTACAGAGGTTGCTAAAAAAGCAACAACAAATAGAACTATATAGACTCCGATGATTGGTATATTTATAAACATAACTTACTCCTTTAGTGGTTTTACTTCTAAAACAAGATCACTCAGTCCAACAACTTGGACACTCTCTCCAACACGTAGTTTTACCTGACTCGTAGCACTCCATATCTCTGCATGACATAAGACATGATAACCCGCATCAGTTACATCTACAACTTGCCCTTTTAAACCTATCATCTCATCTAATCCTACGACTACTTTTACAAAACGAGATTTTAAATATAGCCGTATTAGCATAATAAAAAATGCAAGACTGACAAGACTAAAAGCTACCACGAGGGGAATAGTATCTGCGTTAAAGAGTAAAATGGAACCAACAGTAAAGGCAATGACTCCACCGATTCCTAATATTCCAAATCCAATAACAAAAACCTCTATGATCATAAAACTGATACCTACTATGACAAGTAGTAATCCGACATCATTAAGGGGGTCTTCACTCTTCAACTCGATTCCTACAGATGAGGCAAAAAGTGATGACAGAGTAAAAAATAATAGTAAAAGCAGACTTTTCATAACCGTAATCCTTTAATAACTCTCAAACAGATTTTGAATTTTAGAGATATCGTGAGTATTTAAATAAAGTGCTTTAGCTTCACTCTTTCTAATATGCTCTTCAAATGTCAAAACACTGTTTTTGTCTTGATACAGTATACCAAGCGGCATTGGCATCACCTCAAATGCTTTTTGCAAAGCCGCGTTAAAATCACTACTGTCATGGCTTGCATCAAGTACAAACGTGTTGTCTTTGAACCAGTGGTAGGTGTTTGTCTTGTTAAAAGTCACACAAGGCTGAAAGATATCAACGAGCGCATAACCGTGGTGCATAAATGCGGCTTTTAGCACCTCTTTTGCATGTTCGGTATTGCCGATACTCACTCGCGAAACAAATCCTGCTCTCAGAGAAAGTGCGACTGCAAGTGGATTGAACGGTTCATTCGACACGCCGTTTACCTGCACTTTTGTCTCAAAACCCTTTTGGCTTGTAGGCGAAGCTTGACCTTTTGTTAGACCATAAACCATGTTATTATGCACGATGTGGACGATATTGACATTTCGCCTAATGGTGTGGATAAAGTGATTTCCACCCTCGCCATACATATCACCATCACCGCCCTCAGCTATGACATTGAGGTTTGGATTTGCCATTTTGATACCCGTCGCGGCTGGAAGCGCTCTGCCATGCAGAACGCCGAACATATTTGTATCTACATAATAGGGTGTTTTCGCGGCTTGCCCAATACCCGATACTATGACGGTATTACACTTGTCACCATGTAACTCTTCAAGCACCTCTTTTATGAGTTTTAAGATACCAAAATTTCCGCATCCCGGACACCATGCGACATCGACATTTTCTCTATCAAAAAGATGACTCATGACAACTCCTTTACAGATTTTTCTATCATGTCTGCAAGCTGATCGACAAAGAAACTAAAACCGTTGGATTGCAGTATCTTGTCGCTTACATGTAAGCCGTGAAGTTTTAGCTGATCGGCGAATGCGCCATCCGCATTATTTTCAACGACAATCTTATATTTGTAGCCATTTAAAACACTCAACTGTTCTTTACTTAAGGGATGTATCCATACAAAATGTACATGTGAAAGTCGTTTATCATCGAGTCGCTCAAGTGCTTCAGCAATAGCTCCTTTGCTCGATCCCCAGCCGATAATCGCTATATCTCCCTCACCCTTACATGGTGGAGCAATAGCTTCACGACTAAGTTCATCATTTTTACGCGCACGTTTAGAGACCATCTGTTCGCGCATTTTGTACTCTTCGGTGATTTGTCCGCGCTCATTGTGTTCATCTCCCACTGCGCAGATGATTCCCTCGCCAAAACTGGGAATCGCTCTTGGACTTATGCCGTTTGTTGTATCTGCATAACGCTCATAATCCTCAGCACTTTTTGTAATATATCTGCGCTGTTCGTATGATGAAAAATCCACATCATCTATCATCATAATCGTATCGGCAAGATATTGGTCGCTTAAAACGATAACAGGTATCTGGTACTTGTCAGCAAGCTCAAATGCAAGATAGCCATAATCGATGCACTCTTGGAGTGATCCTGGGGCGAGCAGAACACGAGGAAACGGTCCATGCCCCGAGTAAAGAGCCAAGTTTAAGTCTCCCTGCTCGGTTCGTGTGGGTAGTCCAGTCGCAGGTCCCGGACGCTGTGCGAGGTAGATGACAGAAGGCGTTTCAGTCATTCCAGAAAGGCTTAGTGCTTCGCCCATAAGCGCAAAACCACCTCCCGAAGTCGATGTCATCGCACGCGCACCGCCGTACCATCCGCCAAGTGTCATCATCAAAGAAGCTATCTCATCTTCACTCTGTTCTAAAGCGATATCAAACTCTTTTGACATTGATGCCATGAAATTTAAAACTCCCGTCGATGGCGACATCGGGTAGGCGGTTATCATATTGCATCCGCCGGCTAAAAAACCAAATCCGCACGCGGTCGTGCCATCCATCAGATGAAGTTTTTTTACCTCTTTGATATCAGTATTTGGCAACTTTGGAAGTGTCAGATTTTCAAGCTTACTTCCGGTTTGAAATCCGAGCTCCGCAACCTCTTTATTTGAACCCTCATCTTCAAAATGCTTGTCTATGCTTTGTAATAAAAAACTCTTATCAATATCCAGTAAGCCAAAGAGCAAACCCGCCATATAAGTATTTCCATACTGTGTATTGCCAAACTTTTTGGCACTCTCTTTCATGGCAACTGCTATAACATCGGGGCTTTTATCGCTGAAACTTTCATCTGCCAAAATAGCAGTGCCTTGGCGCCATCTCTCTTTCATATGTTCAAGTGCCGGAGCATCCATCGCAATGGAGATATCCACTTCCCAGCATGGAGCCTGCACGGGAAAATTTGCGACACGAATGAGCACTGTGTTACTTCCGCCACGCACACGGGACATAAACTCTTTTGTAGAATATACATAATATCCGCTTGCCGCAAATGCGTCGCCGAGTATCTTTTCTAAAGTATCTATGCCAAGACCCGCCGCGCCTCCTATCAAAATAGAGATACTGACTTGGTGAACATCGTTCACCAGATTTCTTTCATCAGATGCTGTTTTTACGGATGAAACAGGTGCAGAAAATACTCTCGGCATTTCATGATCCATGATACCACTACTCATCATGATACTAGGCTCGTTCATATCAAAAGAAACTGTCTGCATCTTTTCCTCTCCTAAATTTCCCCAACTAATCTTCCCGCCGTAATATCCAAGTATGATAACATTGAGTCCTGTCAATAAAACGATAGCGTGATATACGATGCTTTGTGTGTTGTAACTGAAAATTACATTTGAATCTGCTAAATAGATTTCTATGGCTATAACGCCCAATATAAGAGTTATCGTTGCTACGATAAGTTTGACTACAAAAGGCCTTTGAGTTGAAAGATTATAATTAATCCACCAGCTGAGTACCCCCGGTATCATGGCGACAAATCCCATAACTGTTGCAATAAACAATGCATAAAATACAAGAACGGCATATATCTCTTTGAAAGTGTTCAAAAACGCTATATCAAATCCTGTAGCAAAAAGATGCAATGCAATGGGAAAGTGTATGGTCATTGGGTGAGGATGGTATTTTTTATATAAGACTCTTAGGTGTGTTTTACGATCTTGCGAGAGAGGGGGTTCTATTTTTGTAGTAGATTCTTCATTTTCCAGAGTCGCCATGACAGGAAACTCTTTAAAGACTTCATCGCCATGTGGTGCGCCGGCGAGTGCAGAGGTAAGATCTACTCCTGCACTATGCATTCCTTGATGTTCTCCTGCTTGCCACAAAGAGCTTTGTGTCACATCATAAACTACATTTTTATATGCAACATAAGCTCTGGCACCATTTTTGCCATCATACGACTTAAGTTCACTTATGGTCATCATAATGTCCTTTAAAATATTAATAGATCATTATGAGGGCGTACGCTCATTTTCCTGCATAACATCAACATAGTCACACACTTCATTATCTTCGTTGCAAACTTGAGCATATCCTGTGAGTGGGTTATTTTCAATAGCAGCAAGATTATCTGAGACAAACTGCCAGTTTATGAGTTTCCACCAATTCTCAAGATAATCAGCTCTGCCGTTACGATAGTCTATGTAATATGCATGTTCCCAGACATCACATGTAAGCAATGGCCCTTGATCATGACGTAAGGGATTGTCTGCATTAGAAAATTCTGCTATATCAAGATTGCCTTCTTTAGTCAGAACAAGCCAGACCCATCCAGAGCCAAAAAGAGCCGCAGCCTTGGCTAAAAACGATTTTTTAAAATCATTCTCTGAACCAAAAGCTTTTATGATCATATCTGAAAGTTCTACTGAGCAAGATGTAGCACTCTTACAAAGGCCAAGCCAGTAAAAATTGTGATTATACACTTGTGCGGCATTATTGAAAATTGCACCACCGGCGTATTTGATAATATATTCTAAAGGTTTATCCGCGTAATCGCCACCTTCGATAAGGGCGTTTAACTTGTTGACATAACCCGCATGATGTTTACCGTGATGGTAAGATATCGTTTCAGAGGAAATATATGGTTCTAATGCTGTCTTTTCAAAAGGCAGCGACATTAGTTCAAAGTTCATTTTATACTCCTTGATATATAAGTTTCAGTTATCATCGTAACAGAAAAAAAATAACGATTTGCAAAAAATATTGAACTAGTTCTTGAGATTAGTTTCGTTGACCATGTTGGAAGTTATTTTTCTCATCAGAATTACTATTTC
>JAVHRU010000120.1:0-6612 GCA_036171835.1 Sulfurimonadaceae bacterium
GTGCATTCATCGCCGCAATGTTTGTATTTATTGTGAAACCCATGATAAATCCTTTTAGGGGTGAGAGCTTTTGGCTCTTCAAAATTTGTCAGCGTCCTTGCTGATACAAACTATATCGCCACTTAAAACAAAAGCTTTAATTTTTTTTTCAAATTATTTAATTTTTTTTTGATACACTTTCGAAATCAAAAGTAGCATACTACATATATAGGAAAACAATTTGGATCTAATTATCGTCGAGTCACCGGCTAAAGCAAGAACAATTAAAAACTTTTTGGGAAAAGGATATGAGGTCATCGCTTCTAAAGGTCACATAAGAGACCTTCCAAAATCCCGCTTTGGAATCACAGTAGATGAAAAAAATGAGCTTATTCCAACGTACAGCGTAGCAAAAGAGAACAGTGCTACCGTCAAAGAGATACAAGAGTTGGCTAAAAAAGCAGAAACTATCTATATCGCGACCGATGAGGATCGCGAGGGAGAAGCGATAGGTTGGCATATCGCGCAAGCTATAAAAAAAGATCCTGCAACTCTTCCTAGAATCGTGTTTCATGAAATCACTAAAACTGCTATTACCCATGCACTTGAAACTGCGCGTTCTATTGACATGGACCGTGTCAATGCTCAGCAGACTCGTCGTTTGCTTGACCGTATCGTTGGCTATAAACTTTCTCCACTACTAAGTTCAAAGATTCAAAAAGGACTTTCAGCAGGACGTGTTCAGTCTTCTACACTTAAAATCATTGTAGATCGTGAACGTGAGATAAAAGCCTTTATTCCACAAGAATATTGGACAATCGATACACTTTTTAAACCAGAGATCGAAGCAAATCTTACTTCTTACTTTAGTGAGAAAATGGATAAACTTTCTATCACAAATGAAAAAGATGCGAAAAAGATCGTAGCCGATGTTCAAAAAGAAAGTTTCTTTGTCGCGGCACTTGAAACAAAACAGCGCAAGAGTTCAACACCTCCGCCATTTATGACATCAACTTTACAACAAACTGCCTCAAGCAAACTCGGCTTTTCTCCTAAGAAAACGATGATGGTTGCTCAAGCGCTATATGAGGGTGTAAAAACACCTGATGGGACAAGCGGTGTTATCACGTATATGCGTACCGATTCACTCAATATGGCAAAAGAAGCAGTTGATGCTGTGCGTGAAGAGATTGAGCGAAGATTTGGAGAAAAATACCTTCCAAACGAGGCAAAATCTTACGATAAAAAATCAAAAGGTGCACAAGAAGCCCACGAAGCGATCCGTCCGACCATGCTCTCTTTTACACCTGAAATAGCGACGAAATATCTTAAAGCCGATGAGATAAAACTTTATAAACTGATCTACGAAAGATTTATGGCGTGTCAGATGAATGATGCACTGTTTGAACAGCAAAGCATCACATTTGCAAGCGAAAATGTTGAGTATAGAGCCACAGGACGCAAGTTGCTCTTTGATGGTTTTTATAAAGTTCTTGGAACTGATGACAAAGATAAACTGCTTCCAACCCTGAAAGAGGGAGAAGCTATAGATATCAAATCTATAAGTCCCGTCCAACACTTTACAGAGCCACCAGCTCGCTATAATGAAGCGTCTATCATCAAAAAACTTGAAGCTGAGGGGATTGGACGTCCATCGACTTATGCTCCAACTATCTCAACTTTGAGTGTTCGTACTTACATAAACGTAGAGAAAAAACAGCTTATTCCAACAGAGATGGCTTTTACCGTCACAGAAATCTTAGAGAAAAACTTCAAAGAGATCGTCGATGCTTCTTTTACTGCAAATATGGAAGAGGAACTTGACGAGATTGCTGAGGGTAAAAAAGATTGGCAAAAAACTTTGCAAGAGTTTTATTTCCCATTTATGATAGAGATCGAAGCGGGAAAAGAGAATATCATCAGTACAAAACTCGCTCAACCCACAGGCAACAGCTGTCCAAAATGTGGCAGTGAACTTCTTCTTCGCTCAGGACGTTATGGCAACTTCATTGCATGTAGCGGTTTTCCAAAATGTAAATATACAGAACAAGTAGAGGGCGAAGAGAAAACAGAGGTTGAAGGCGTACCGACAACTGAAGAGAAATGTGAAAAATGTGGCAGCGATATGGTTGTCAAAAATGGACGTAATGGACAATTTTTGGCTTGTAGCGGATACCCAGCATGTAAAAATACAAAAACGCTTGAAGCAACAGCCACAAAAGAATCGGCTGTTCCTTGCCCTGAGTGTGGAGGAAAACTTCTGTTCCGTCAATCACGCAGAGGTGCATTTTGGGGATGTGAAAGCTACCCTACATGTAAGTTCATTTCCAAGTTTGAACCATCAACGCATAAATGCCAAGAAGAGGGTTGTGGTGGTGTTTTAGCGGCACGTGTGTATAGAAACAAAGATATCTATGAATGTATCAAGTGTAAAAATAAAACTCCAAGAGAGAGCGAAGAACAGGCGTAGATGAAAATAGGTATCCTCTCCGACACGCATAAAAAAACAAAGCTCGCGAACAAGGCGATCAACCATCTTATAAAAAATGGTGCCGAGTTTTTGATCCATGGTGGAGATATTGTAGAGCCTGAAGTACTTGAACTCCTTAAAAATAGCGGCGTAAAATATGTGGCTGTGTATGGTAATAATGATGCCCATCTTGTCAGCTACCATAACCGTTATAATCTAGTGCAAGAACCTTATTATTTTAAGCTTGCAAATACGAAATTTAAACTTATGCATTTACCTTTTTATATGAATCCAGACGCTGATGTCATTATTTTTGGACATACACATACCTTTGAATGTGACTTTAAAAAAAATACACTTTTTTTAAATCCCGGAGAAGCATGTGCAAGGAACAAACCTTTGAGCGAATGCGCGATGCTTGAGATAGATGAAAACAGATATAGTGTGACCTATTATAGTAAAAATCCTAAAGAGGATGCGTTTGACGAATCCCACTTCTTTTTCGAAAGGACCTTATGAGTAACAAAATATTTTTATGTGCGATAAGCAACATCAACAGCGGTACATGTAACGAGGACTGCAAATTTTGCTCCCAAAGTGTAAAATATAAAGCAGATATCGAACGCTACATCCAAAAGCCAGTAGAGAAGATTATCGAAGAAGCAAAAGAAGCTTATGCAAGCGGTGCTCTTGGTTTTTGTCTAGTTACAGCACACAAAGGGCTTGATGACAAAACTTTAAAGTTTGTATGTAACGTCGCTCGAGAAGTGACTCGAGAAGTACCACAGCTTAGACTCATCGCCTGTAATGGCACAGCTTCCCTTGAACAACTTCTAGCACTCAAAAAAGCTGGCATCAAAGCGTATAATCATAATCTTGAAACGTCTCGTGCGTTTTACCCAGAGATCTGTACAACGCACCCGTGGGATGAACGCTTTGAGACTTGTCAAAATGTAAATAAATCTGGACTTGTACTTATCACTGGCGGGATCTTTGGACTTGGAGAAACTGGGGAGGATCGCATCAGTATGCTTAACTCTCTTAAAGAGTTAAACCCTACATCTGTGCCGATCAATTTTTATCATCATAACCCTGCTCTTCCACTCAAACCAAATTCTATGAGCATCGATGAAGCACTTGATCTTATCCGCCTTACCCGAGAAGTTTTGTGTGATGCAGATCGCATTATGGTCGCAGGCGGACGAGAGATGATGTTTGGCGAAAGACAAAACGAGATCTTTGAAGCGGGGGCAAACTCCATCGTCATAGGAAACTATCTCACAACTTTAGGAAGAGAGAAAAATAGAGATCTGGAGATGCTTCGCTCTCTTGATTTAGAGATCGCCGATTCACCCAATGCCTAACATGTTCGATGATGTAACACTCATGCTCACTGTCTCCTTGATAGTGATCTTCTCCCCATTTTTTGCAAAAATATTCAAACTTCCGACAACACCCATTGAGATCATATTTGGTGCTTTTTTGGGTTATATAGGCCTTATACACCAACAGCATCTTTTTGATATTGTCGCAAAATTTGGATTTTTATATCTTATGTTTATTGCCGGAACTGAGATTGATCTTAAAAAAGTTTTAAAGACACCGATAAGACTTATGAAGATGATCTCGTTGTATCTTCTTTTGCTTTATGGCTTTGCTTTCGCTTTTTCTCTTTATTTTTCTCTTGGCAAAATCTTTATGGTGCTTTTACCTCTTATCTCTGTTGGTCTAGTCGCTACACTTTCAAAAGAATATGGAAAGACACCGTGGCTTGTACTTTCCATGACGGCGGGAGGCATCGGTGAGGTCATAAGTATTGCCGCATTAACCCTTGTCTCAGCGACTCTAGAGTTTGGGGACGGAATTGGACTGTTTCAGACTATTTTAGCGCTTATCCTATTTTTACTCTTTATGGTTTTACTGTTTCGATTTTTGCAACTTCTTTTTTGGTGGTTTCCAGAAGTCTCAGTTGCGCTTATGCCTCATGATGACAACAAAGAACAGGATATCAGACTCTCAATGGGAATCTTTTTTATCCTTCTTGCTGTGATGCTCTATCTCCACCTTGAGCTTGCCTTTGGAGCATTTTTGGCTGGTATCTTTATTCCAACCTTTTTTGAGCACAAAAATGGCTTGCCGGAGAAGCTTTCAAGCTATGGTTTTGGCTTTTTGATCCCTATCTTTTTTATCCATATTGGAAGCACATTCAATCTCGAAGCACTTTTTATCAATGGATTAGTAATTCAAGCGCTTGTTATTTCATTTATCATGATTGCGATGCGCTTGGTAAGTTCTCTTGTCTTTATCAAAGAAGTTGGGCTTAAGAACTCTATACTTATGGGACTTAGCCACTCTATGCCGCTGACACTTCTTATCGCGATGGCGACTTTGGCATATAGTTCAAAAGGGATAGATGAGTTTAACTATTTTGCTCTGATCCTTGCTGCTTTATTTCAAGTCCTCTTTGTCATGTTGATTATCAAGGTTATAAACCTCAGAGTAAAAGAGAAAGTAACTGCATAATTTGATATAATTTACAAATTGCTCAAAAAGGAGTCGCCCCGTGACAAGATCTCCACTGCTTCAAATCGTGCGCGACTCCATCGAAGAGGTTATAGAAGCTAGACGTATTATTAAAAGAGATGAGCTTTTAGAAAAATATCCTGTCTTGGAACAAAATATTGCTTCTGTGATAACGCTTAACGTATCAGATGAACTTCGCGAGGCACGCTCAGATGAAACCATTAAGCCCCTTATTGATGATATTATTTACAATGCCAAAGCAGCGGCATTTCAAGATGCAAAACATTCGCCAATAACAACAGCGCAGTATCTACGCTGTACTATCAGTCTTTCACTTTTGATTCCCGATGATGAGGGAGGTTTTATAATGGAAACCTCCACAGATGGGCCACTTTTAAAAGATTAAGATTTTTGAGCGTTAATATGGCATGCGATCTGATAGCCGTGATTGAGTCCAAGTGCAATCGATCCGCCTGATTCTTGCGTAATATCCCCCGCTACAAAAAGCCCTTGAGTCGCTGTTTCATAGTTATCATCATGCACAGGTTTTCCATCTTTTTCTTCGATGCCAGAACTTGCCAAAAATGCGCTCGGAGTCGTTCCGCCGATAGCATAGATCACTCTGTCATAAACCTCATGTTCTATCTCATCAAAAAGTACTTTGACTTTGCCATCCTCATCTTCAAGTCCCAAAATATTTACATTTAAAATAGCTCGTACCTCTTGATGAGCGACAGCGTTTGCAATATCTCTTTGATTTGTCGGATTCGCGCGCCCAAAGGTTCCTCGTCTGTAGCAGATAGAAACTTTATTTTTTGCACTCAAATCAACGGCGTATTCGATAGCGCTGTCTCCACCGCCAACGATCAGAATCTTTTCGCCTTCACCGCAATCATCAAGCGTGTAGCCAACTCTTTTTTTAATGCCAGCCGCTATTTTATAATCAGGTTTATTTGGTTTACCCATTCTTCCAATGGTAACTACCACATACTTTGCCATAACCACATCTCCAGCAAGGTGGACCTCAAGAAGATCTCCACTTTTGACAATCTTACTTACTTCTGCATGAGTTTTTAGTTCAACACCATGCGATTTGATAACCTCATCAAAAAAGTCCAAAGTCGTCTCTTTTGTGCCATCAAGAAAATAGAGATTTCCATCAAGCTCGACTTTTTGACCTTTCCAGTCTTTGTCTACGCGCTTGTTGTCTTTGTAGTATTTACGGATAGTTGCATTATGATTTTCATCTTTTTCAAGCATCAAAATATCCCTAATTCCTAAAAGATAACTCTCAACTGCAGCCGCGATCCCCGCAGGTCCGGCACCGACGATAACCATTTCATAAACTCTTTGCATCTGTGCTCCTTAACCTATAATGTTATAATTCTAGCATAGTTAAAAAAATAAAAGGTTTCGAAATGATAAAAAAAGAGAGAGAAGTGTGTGTCTGTAACGATGTCACTGCAGGCGAAGTAATTACGCTTATAAAAGAGAACAATATCCATAGTCTCAAAGAGCTGCTCGCTCAAAACATCTGCCCCCTTGGAGACAAATGCGAAAGTTGTCATGAAGATGGCTATGATAATGACGGATTTTCTTTGGCTATGATTCTTTCACTCGTGCAGCAAAAGAAAGTTTAA
>JAVHRU010000121.1:0-25838 GCA_036171835.1 Sulfurimonadaceae bacterium
ATGTAAGGCATATATAACAAGATTCTCATTATAATCACTCGTTTTTAAAAGCTATCAAGGATTTTTAATATGTTTAATTTTTATGCGGTTATTATAGGTACAGAGATACTCAATGGAAGAAGGGAAGATAAGCATTTCAGATTTGTTCGTGATCTTTTAAACTCTTACGGACATAATCTTTTTTCTACTTTTATTATTAAAGATGAAAAACAGCTCATTACAGATATTTTTAAGCTGGTAAAGAAGGATGAAAAAGCAGTACTCTTCAGCTTTGGCGGTATCGGCTCAACTCCTGATGATCTTACCCGTGAAATAGCCGCAGAGGTCTTTACATGTAAGCCTTTGGTGAGAAATAAAAATTTTGAGCAAGATATCATCGATAGATTTGGGGAGGAAGCTTATCCGCATCGCATATTTATGTCAGACCTTCCAGAAAATGCAAATCTGATAAAAAATCCTATCAATAATATGTCGGCATTTGAACTAGATCATAGGTACTTTTTCGTTCCGGGATTTCCTGAGATGTCACATCCCATGATAACTGAGTGTGTCGAAAAATACTTTTGCAACTCTGTGAAAAAGTACAGAAAGACACTTTTTGCTTATACGAGCGAAAACACTTTGATAGATCTTATGAATGAGATTCCATCAGATATGGAGCTTTCTTCTTTACCTATTATAGGAAAGAATGGCCCAGAAGTGGAACTTTCTTTAAACTATTATGATGAAGAAATTGTCAAAAATGAGTTTGAAAAATTTAAAACTTTTCTAGAGTCAAAAAATATCGAATACAAACTTTTTGATTAACAGTTTTCAAGAAGTTCGATCATACTTTTTCTATGTGTTTTTTTAGCAAAGGCAAGAGGATCAAGCCCTTTTGAATCCACAGCCTCTTTGTCCGCTCCATTTTCTAAAAGCAACTTTGCAATCTCTTTGCGTCCATAACAAACAGCGCCCATAAGAGGGGTAAACTTGCTTCGCCTGCGCGTAAAATTGACATCAATCCCTGATTCTAAAAGCTTTTTTGTCAAATCAATTTTATTATACATAATGGCATAATCTAAAATACTCACGCCATCTTCATTAAAATCTTCCAAATCAGAACCGCTATCGATTAAGAGATCTATGATCTCATCATCACATCTATATCTAAG
This sequence comes from Sulfurimonadaceae bacterium, assembly GCA_036171835.1. GTDB lineage: Bacteria > Campylobacterota > Campylobacteria > Campylobacterales > Sulfurimonadaceae > Hydrocurvibacter. Next base: position 1,155 of record JAVHRU010000121.1, read on the forward strand.
CGCTAGAGCCAAAACAGAATCGCCCTCTTCACTACTCTCATTTACATCAACATTACTTTTTAGATATTTTTTTACACCTAAATAATTGTTATCTTGTAAAAGTCTAATCCATTCATCCATCATAACCACCTAATAATGTGAAATTATACCTTCCATTTTTAACACTTAGCCAATTAATTTTTTTTAAGTATAATTGCAAACAAATCTTAAAAAAAGAGTCTTAATATGCAAATCATAGAAACAAGCGATGCTTTTAAAGCGTTGATAGAAAATATAAAATCCCAAACAAAAGATTATAAAAATCCACTTGCTTTTGGTATTGCAAGAGTTGATTTTGGTCAGTTAAACAGTGATAAAGTGCTTCAAGCAACCTACCCTGTTATCAACTGGAATGAAAATTTTGGAAGTGCTGCTATTTTTATCGAAGCATTAAAAGAGCAAGGAATAGCTGTAGACTTCACACAAAATGAAGTTGTTTGCAATGTGAATCTATCATTTTTAGAAAGCTGTCTCAATGCTTTTACTCCATACAGCGACGAAGCGTATGGCGATGCACATAAAAACATCCAAGTTATCTCACATTTATATGCAGAGCTTAAAGAACGTGGATGTAGAGAGGGAGAATTTAGAGTTGTATTTATCTTCAATGATGCTCCATGTGTAAGTGTTGAAGCAACATACCTTAAACTTTATGCTCTTTCTTTAGCAAAAGTTGCACTGAGAAGTATCAATCTTAACGGTGCTTTTGGAGCATTACCAAATGTTGCATGGTCAGCAGGTGCTCCGATCGAGCTTGAGTGGTTAAGAGAATTTGAGATTGAACTTAAACTCTCAAATACATATCCAAATATTGACTTTGTAGATAAGTTTCCAAGATTTTTACAACACATCATTCCAGCGAATAACACGCGTATCTTAGAAGCATCAAAAGTCCGTTTTGGCGCACAGCTCCATGCTGGAACGACAGTTATGCCGGGAGCAAGTTATATCAACTTTAACGCCGGAACAACTGGTGTAAGTATGGTTGAGGGACGTATCTCTTCTTCTGCAATCGTTGGAGATGGCAGTGATGTTGGTGGTGGAGCTTCTATTCTTGGAGTTTTAAGCGGAACTGATGGTAATCCTATCTCAATAGGTAAAAACTGTCTTCTTGGCGCAAACAGCGTATGTGGAATTCCTCTTGGAGATGCTTGTATCATTGATGCAGGTATTGCTATCTTAGAAGGTACAAAAGTTGCCATGTCTGCACAAAGTCTAGAAAAAATAAATGAAGTCAATGCAGAGCATACACTTAAAGGCGAAATTTTTAAAGGTAAAGAGCTTGCTGGATTAAATGGTCTTCATTTTAGACAAAACTCCCTTACAGGCGAGCTTTCAGTGAGTCGTTCAACAAGAGAAGTAAAACTAAACGCTGATCTTCACTAACTTCAAAAATTTACTTATTTTAACTTCAGTTAAATCGTTCTATAATGACTCTTTAAAGGAGTCGTTATGATATCTTCAAATGTTTCGTCTATACAAGCAAGTCAAGTTTTTATGAATAATAATGCTAATAATATTGCAAATGTAAACACTGATGGCTTTATACCCTCAGACACAAGACTAAGTGACACTGCGAATGGGAGTGTAAGTGCAAATACCCGCCTGGCTACAGATAACGGTTCACCAAAGAGTCAAACAGATCTTACAAAAGAGATGACAGATCAAATTACTATTTCAAGATCTGTTGAAGCAAATGTGAATGCCATCAAATCTCAAGATGAGATGTTTGGAGCTCTTTTAGATATTAAGGTTTAAGAGTTAAGATGTTCATACTGTCTAGTTTGCTTAGTAGACTTCCACTATAGAACTTTTGCTCTTTTCCTATTTCTAGAGTCGAAAAAACTGTTTTACCTACGATGATTCTTCCATTTTTTTCTCCGTCAGATATTTTTATTCCCCACAGATTATGCATAACGACTACCTTATTATGATAAACACCTGCATATAAAAGAATATGCCCTTTTTTATGAAGTAATGTTTCAAAAGGAACCCCCTCTTTTTTAATAAGCGCTATTTTTGCATTATCACCGAGTCCATTGAGTGAGATAACTTTTCCAACTTTTGCTTGATAGGAAGAGTTTCTAGGTAGCCAAATACCAAAAGGTGTAAACAAATCTCTGAGCGTCGATGAGCAGTCTCGCTCTCCATACATTCCACCCCAACCGTAATGAGTATGGATAATAGAATCTACAAGCGTTGTAATGTTTTGTTGATTTAATGCTAACACATCAGCAGTTGCAATATTTTTTGGAAGTATTATATGTTTGTAAACGGCACTACGATCAGCTCCAGCGACTATAACCGAAGCATAATAGCTATCGTTTGTTTCTTGTAAAAGAGGAAATTGCATACCTATCTTACTATAATATAGAAATTGATTTTTATCATCTTTTATAGGAAAGTCATCTACAGTAATAGAGATTTTTTTTGCACTTTCAAACTCTTGGCACTGTTGGTCTGAAAGCAGAACAAGGTCGTTTATATGTATCCATCCTGATGCATATGAGGTAGAGATGTAAGCCCACGCTCCATCAAGTGAATAATGAGAAATCAATATTGGTTCATTCATATGAATCGAACTCTCTTGTAGATAATCAAAGGGGAAGCCCTCTCCAGCTTTTCTTGGATCATTAAAAAAAGGTTTATCTGTCGGAAGTGCTCTTAAATTACATTGTCCAACAGTGATTGCTTTTACATTGATGCTTGCGTACTGCTCTAAATTTGTATTTCTATTAAGACGATCTAAAAGTACTTGAGAAATTGGCTCAAGATTTTCTCCATAACTATTTTTAGGAGTATAACTTTGAAATGGCCATCGTATACTTTCTATGGAAAGTTTTTCCAACTGCATATGCCAAGCTCTAAAATAATGTTTTTCATATTGGGACTGTACTTCATAGAGCGATCTATTTTCATCCAGTGAAGTTGTATACGGTATTGCAGTTTGCGGTAGTTCTTTTAGATCTGCAATATCAGCATAGGCAAGAGTGCTCACTTGTGAACAAGCACTTAAAAAAAAGAGTAAAAAAAGAGACCAAAGATATTTCAACTGTTTTCCTTATATGCAAAGTACCCTTTGGGTATAAGCTTAATCAACACTTCCAAACTTACCAACAACTCGTCCAATAAACTCTACTTCTGTAGGATGGACGGTAAGTTTTGAGTATTCTTTATTGTCTGAGATTATATCTATTTTTCCATCGATTCTTTTACTGACTCTTTTAATAAAAAGTCCGTGTTCCGTTCTTATAACAAAAACTCCACCACGGGAAAGATCAGTTTTTTGACGGTTGATAAAAACAATGTCATCATAAGAAAATGTAGGTTCCATAGAATCACCGCTTACTTTGATAGCTTCTATATTTTTCATCTGGGTTTGTCCACCCAAGATATCTATAAAATTTTCGGAAAGTTCCAAACTTTGATACCCTTCATTATCCACATCTCCACCTCCGCCAGCTGATGCACTGACGTCATTGAAATATCGAACCATATAAAAACGATTTGTAGATTCAACAAGACTTTCAGGTGCCTGACCATATAAAAGCCAATTGATCGATATCGCTTTTCGTGCACAAAAGTCCAAAAGCTCATTAAATGGCATTTTGTCTCTTTTTTTCATTGTTGCAAAATTCATTTGAGTTATTCCAAGGACATCGGCAATATCTTTATCAAATATTTTTTTCCCTGGATGTTCCTGCGATACGATATCTTTAATCTCTTCTACAATTTCAATAAAACTTTTCATGGAAAGACTCCTACCTTATTTATGATTCATATAATAATAAAATTATATATTCCTCTATAATTATATGACAAATTGAAATATTTTTTACTTAAATTTTTATTTTTACTTACAATTTGGAATATTTAATAAATGGAGTAAACTTAATGCAAAATATAATCAAAAAAACTGAAACTATCTTAGAGCTACTTGACAGAAAAATAGAAGAGCTTGCAGAAAGATTTTTTTAAGATTTTTTATTCTTAAAATCTTCTTTTTTTTCTCTTTGTTCAAGTTTGCTTTGATGGTAACCTTTGAAGATAAAAACTAGAAATAGTACAAAGAATATGGACATGAAGATATCTATAAAGTTCACATCAATTCCTTATAATCTGTAAAATTTTGCTTGATTGCTTCATAGAGGATGATACCTGTACTTACTGCAAGATTTAAGCTTCTACCCTCTTTTGTCATCGGAATAGTGATATTTTTATCATTAAACTTTGCTAGCAGATCTGCTGGTAATCCAGAAGTTTCACTTCCAAAAAAGATAAAATCCCCAGCTTTAAAAGTGGAGCTAAAATAAGGTTTATCTGTTTTAGTCGTTGCAAAATGTATATTATCTGAGACTTTATTGTTAGCAAAAAATTCATCAAGATCTTCCCATACATGTAAATCTAATTTATCCCAGTAGTCAAGCCCTGCTCTACGCACAGCTTTTTCTGTGATATCAAAACCAAGCGGCTTAATAAGATGTAATGAAGATCCCGTATTGACACAAAGCCTTCCGATGGTTCCTGTATTATTTGGAATCTGTGGAGTAACTAATACTATATTAAACAAACAAATTCCTTAGAATATAACAGTTTTATTTGCATACACAAAGATACGATCTTCGAGTGCAAGTTTTAAGGCACGTGAAAGTACGATTTTTTCAACATCTTTTCCAAGACGCTGCATATCTTTCCAGTCAAACGCATGGTCAATGTGTCGGATATCTTGCGCAATAATCGGACCTTCATCAAGATTGTTATTTACAAAGTGAGCTGTTGCACCGATGATCTTGACGCCTCTGTCGTAAGCTTGTTTATATGGATTTGCACCTATAAAAGCGGGTAAAAAGGAGTGGTGAATATTGATAATTTTATTGTCATACTCTTCTATAAATCTTGGTGTTAAAATACGCATATATTTTGCAAGTACAATATAGTCAACATCTTCATATTTTGCTAATTGCTCTAAAACTTTTGTTTCATGTTCTGCACGGTCAAGTACATCATGTGTGACACAGTGGTACTCAATCCCAAATTTCTCAACCAATGATCTAAGATCTTCATAATTGGATATGACAGCCAAAATCTTCGCATCAAGTTCATTTGCTTCATAGCGCATCAATATATCGCCCAAAGCATGAGACTCTTTTGTTGCCATAAGAATAATATTTTTTTTCTCAGGAGTGATTACATTTATATTCGCTTTTTTCGGTAATACTTCTGTAAGCGCATTATAAAGTTCATCCTCTGCAACATCACCTACAACAACACTTCTCATAAAAAATTTGCTATTTACTTTATCTACAAACTCATTATTAGACAAAATATTCAAATTAAATTTGTAAAATATTGACGAGACTTTATAAACAAGTCCTTTTTCATCATGTGCATCTATTAAAACTCTATATTGTTTCATTATTTCTCTTTATGATCTATCAAAGTTATACGATTTTCTATACTAGCTAAAAGATATTCCAAAAAGTTAAGAGTGAGATCTACTTTTGCTTCTACTTTTGTATTATTTGGTGCTTGAAATCCCTCGAAAAGTACAAGAAGTCTTTCTTGAATGCTCTCTAAAAACTGTTTTTCATCATTTGAAGAAGATTCTTTAGAAATAGTTAATTCAGGCTCAAATTTAACTTTTGTTGGTTCAATAAATGCTGAATGTTGCACTTCTTCTAGTTCAGCCAAAGTGCTTAATATGACATCTTTTAATTCCATGATTTTAACAGCCACCTTTCAAACTCGTAAAACTCGATTTTATCTTCCATTTTGACAAAAAACTCTTTCATCTCTTTATTTACACCAAGGAACTTTTTTCTCATGCCAGATAACCTTCTAATGGCTATTTTGGCATCAGTATTTGAAGGATCTTTTTTTAGAACCTCTTTGTAAATTTCAAGAGCCTCTTCTTTGAGACCTTGAAGCTCATAAATATTTGCTAGTGTTAAAGTTTGCATTTAGCCGCGTAGTTAGCAATGATAGAACCCATTTCACTTGTAGAACAAACTTCTTTTGCATCAAACTGAGCTAGATCTTTTGTGCGGTATCCCTCTTTAAGAGCTTGTTTGATACCAGCATCGATTCTATCTGCAGCTTTATGTTCACCAAGTGCAAAACGAAGCATCATTGATGCGCTTGCGATCGTAGCGATTGGATTTGAAATTCCCTGTCCTGCAATATCTGGAGCTGAACCATGAATCGGCTCATAAACACCTATCTTATTTCCAACAGAAGCAGATGGAAGTAAACCGATCGATCCACAGATCATACTTGCTTCATCACTTAGGATATCTCCAAAGATATTTCCAGTTAAGATAACATCAAACTGTTTTGGATTACGTACAAGTTGCATCGCTGCATTATCGACATACATATGTGAGAGTTCGACTTCAGGATACTCTTTTGAGATCTCTGTTACAACATCTCTCCATAGCTGAGAAACATCAAGAACATTTGCTTTATCTACAGAACAAACACGTTTATCACGATCCATTGCAATTTTAAAAGCTTGATGTGCAATTCTTGTAATCTCATCACGAGTATACACCATCGTATTCCAGCCTCTGTTTTCATCTCTGCCTTTTGGTTCACCAAAATAGATTCCACCGATGAGTTCACGAACGACCATAAGATTAACACCTCTTACGATTTCAGTTTTTAGTGAAGATGCATTTACAAGCTCATCGTAAACAGACGCCGGACGAAGATTTGCATAAACTCCAAGTTCTTTTCTAAATCTTAAAAGTCCGCTTTCCGGACGTTTTTCGCGTGGAAGATTATCCCATTTTTCTCCCCCAATAGCACCAAAAAGTACAGCATCACTTGCGAGTGAACCTGTTATTGTAGCTTCAGGAAGTGGATCGCCAATTGCATCATATGCACAGCCACCCATCAAAAGTTCATTATAATTTATCTCAAAATTTTCAACAGAAGCAACTGCATCTAAAACTTTAACAGCTTCATCGATGATTTCTGGTCCGATTCCATCGCCTTTGATGAGTGCAATATTATATTTTTTCATTTTAATTTTCCTGCTTTGATCTCTTCTTGTGCAAAATTCATTAGTCCACCTGAATTTATAAGTTTTTGCATAAATTCTGGAATCGGAGTGAATTTATATGTTTTTGAAGTTGTTTTATTTGTGATAGTTCCATTGTTCATATCAATACTAACAATATCACCCTCTGTAATTTCATTTGCTTCTTTGAGTTCAAATATAGGAAGTCCCATATTAAAAGCATTTCTATAGAAAATACGAGCAAAAGTTGGAGCGATAATCGCAGCAACTCCAGCAGCTTTAAGCGCGATTGGTGCATGTTCTCTAGATGAACCACATCCAAAGTTTTCATCAGCGACAATAATATCTCCAACACTCATTTTATTTACAAAATCAGGATCAGCATCTTCCATAACGTGTTTTGCTAGTTCTGTTGGATTAGAAGTATTTAGGTATCTCGCAGCGATTATAAGATCTGTATCTATATCTTTTCCGAATTTCCATATTTTAGCATCAATAGTTTGCATATATTTTCCTGTATGTTTAAAAATGGTTGTGATTATAGCTAAATGCAGATTGTAGAAATATAAAATATAAAATTACAGGTTGATATGAAAGTATATCAACCTACTTTAAGCTAGGTTAACGTTTTAAACCATTAACAGTTTGTAGCATTTCATCACTTGTTGTGATGATTTTTGAGTTTGAATCATATGCTCTTTGTCCTGTAATAAGGTCCGTAAGTTCAACGACAAGCTGAACGTTACTCATCTCGACAAATCCTTGTCTAATATTTCCAAGTCCATCGATTCCCGGTGTTCCCTCAACAGGTTGACCTGAGCTGTCCGTTTCTATATATAAATTATCTCCCATAGAATGTAGACCAGCCGGATTGATAAAGTTTGTGAGATTGACCTGCCCTACTTGCGTTGCTTGTGCCTGTCCGGGCTGAGTCACTGTAACTGTCCCATCTACACCGATGGTTACATTGGTTGCATCTGCAGGAAGAACGATTTGTGGAGTAAGCGGATAACCGTCAGAATTAACGATAGTACCATTTTCATCCACTTTAAAAGCACCATTTTTTGTATAAGCATCGCTTCCATCAGGAAGCTGTACTTTGAAGAAACCGCGTCCTGTAATAGCCATATCTAGTTGGTTATCTGTTTGTTTGAGATTTCCTTCAGTAAATATTTTGTTTGTAGCTGTAGGACGTACACCAAGACCTACTTCAATACCTGTCGGAGATTTTGTCGTATCACTTGTCGATGTTCCGGCGTATTCCATAGTCTTGTACATTAAGTCTGCAAACTCAGCGCGAGATTTTTTAAAGCCTATTGTGTTGACGTTGGCGATATTATTTGCTGTCGTATCTATTTGGGTTTGCATCCCGAGCATTCCCGTTGATCCGATATAAAGTGATTGCATCATAGTTTTATCCTTTAAGCTTTAGTAGTTGCTAATTTGTTTATTGCGTCTTGGTTTAAGTCATTCATCTGTGCATCCATGACTTTTTGATACATTCCGACCAATCTATTTGACTCTATCATTTTAACCATCATATCAACTGCGTTGACATTGCTTTTTTCTATAAATCCCTGTTTTACAGAACCTGTTTCAGCCTGCGCTTTTAAAGGATCAGTCTGATCATAGGTATATAGATTACTTCCCTCTTTTTGCAATGCTCTTAAGTTGTCAGGTGCGGCAATATATAAATTTTTTCCATTTACAAACTTCACGCCGCCTGGAGTGTTGACCGACATTTTTCCATTTGCATCAGTCTGCATGATTGCGGCTTTTGGATCGACTGAGATTGGTTTTCCATCACTTCCAAGAACATCAAATCCCTCTTTTGTAATTAGCTTTCCATCATTACCAACAGTAAAACTTCCATCACGCGTCAAACGCATTCCATTTGGTGTTTGCACTGCGAAAAAAAGTCCCTCTTTTGAGAGAGCAAAATCAAGAGGATTATCTGTTTTTTGTATATTTCCAAGAGATTGATTGGTATAAGAATCAACAATTTGAGGAGCTCTATCCAATGTCCTATTTAAAAACTTTGCTGCATCTTTCGTATTTGTTGCATTTGGTAAATTATCTCTAGCTTCTTTATAGAGTCGCATGAAATCACCGGTTATAAGATTATCTTCTTTATATCCAGCCGTGTTTACATTAGCTAGATTATTTGCAATAGTTTCAAGACGGTTAAACTGTGTTACCATACCGGCAGCTGCGTTATAATACCCTGCTTGCATTCCTACATCCTTCTACTCATTTTTTGTTAAGCAGCATTTAGTGTTCCAACTTTATTAAGAGTGAACATCTTTACATGTAAGATAAAATTTAAAAAAATTTGGGTATAATCCATTCCTTTTAAAAAGAGAAAAGAAACTTCGGAGCATTTTTATATGACTGCAAAAGAACTTACCAAGGCACTAGAAGATTTATTTATTGAAAAAAAATCTACTCATGAATGTGTTACATATGAATCAATAATTCACTTGTTAGAGAAACAGCCAACATCGACTCAGGCAAAAAATATCTACAAGTTAGCAACAAAACACAATAAGTGCTTATACACCTCCTCTGAACATGCAAAAATGCTCAATGACAGAGAAGCCCAAGCAAAAAGAAATGCTCAGATAAAAATGCTTGAAGATAATGAATCTGATAAGTTTGATATCTTAAAAGAGCATGAACTCCTAGAATGGTCTCGTTCAGATTCTCCTGTTAGGATGTATCTTCGTGAAATGGGACAGATTCCTCTTTTAACGAAAGATGAAGAGATTGAAATCTCAAAAAAAATAGAATCAGGTGAAAGTATCATTATTGACGCTATTTGTTCTGTTCCATACCTTATCGATTTTATTCTTGACTATAAAGATCCTCTTATCAATCGTGAAAGACGTGTTAAAGAACTTTTCAAAAGCTTTGAAGATGAAAAAGAGGAAGATGATTCTGAGGATGATTCAGATTCAGATGATATAGATGATAGTGAAGATGAAAGTGCAGAAAAAATTTTTTCTGCAAAAGATAAAAAACGTGTAGAAAAAGTTGTAACAAGCTTTAAAGCTTTAGAAAAAGCGAAAAAAGAGTGGGTAAAATCAGCAGATAAAGCATTAGAAACTTACAACGATGAGATCACAGAAGATTTAGTTATGTTGATGCTGACAGCAACATTTAAAAAGTCAATCTTAAAAGAAAAACTTTTAGATCTTGGACCAACTTCTAAACTTATCAACGAACTTGTAAAATCTATGGAAACTGCACTCAAAAGTGATGAGGGTTTTGATAAAGAACTCAGACGCCTTGAGTATAAACTTCCACTTTTTAACGATACTCTCAAAGATAACCATAAAAAGATTGTAGAGCAGATTTGTGATCTTACAAAAGAAGATATCATAGGGATGGTTCCTGAAGCTACAATGGTTTCAACTTATGTTGAGATCAAAAAGCTTATTCAGACGAAAGAAGCATCAAAAGACAGCTTCAATATGGAACCGGACAAACTTGCAGATATTTTAGAACAGATCAAACGTGGTAAAAATATTTCAGAAATTTCAAAAACTCGTATGGCAAAATCAAACCTTCGTCTGGTTGTCTCAATTGCAAAACGCTATACAAACAGAGGTTTACCGTTCCTTGACTTAATTCAAGAAGGTAACATCGGTCTTATGAAGGCTGTTGATAAGTTTGAATACAAAAAAGGTTATAAATTCTCAACTTATGCAACTTGGTGGATTCGTCAGGCAATATCACGCGCTATCGCTGATCAAGCAAGAACAATTCGTATCCCTATTCATATGATTGAGACGATTAACCGTATCAACAAGATCATGCGTAAACACCTTCAAGAACATGGTAAAGAACCGGATGTTGAAGTAATCGCGCTAGAAGTCGGTCTTTCAGTTGAAAAAGTTAAAAATGTTATCAAAATCACGAAAGAGCCAATTTCTCTTGAAGCACCTATCGGAAATGAAGATGATGGACGTTTTGGAGATTTCATTGAAGATAAAGCATCTCTTTCTCCATCAGATGTTACTTTAAAAGATGATCTTCGTGTTCAAATTGAAAGTGTTCTTGAGCAGTTAAATGAACGTGAAAAAGCGGTTATAAAACTTCGTTTTGGAATTATGGATGATGAGAGTGATAGAACTTTAGAAGAGATCGGTAAAGAGTTAAATGTTACTCGGGAACGTGTTCGCCAGATAGAATCTAGTGCGATTAAAAAGCTAAAACACCCTAAAGTCGGGCGTAAACTTAAAAATTATATCGAAGAATAATGACGTTTGAGCAGCAGTGGATTGAATACGATTTCAATCCGTTCATTCTTTTTGATGCATCGGGAAAAATTCTCTCGCTCAACTCTGAGGCGCAGTTTTTACTTGGCGCTTCAAACACTTCCACTCTTTTTGAAATAGCGACACATCATGCAAGCCAAAACTTTGGATTTAAGACAACTTTCATGGATCTTGAATTTGGAAGATATAAATTTTTTGGTATCACTGTCGGTTATGAAGACGAAAACGAACTTGGAATTCGTCTCTATCAAGTTCCCTCTTACCACTTTTCAAAACCTAAAATAGATAGTGGAGAGATGGTAAATGTTTATACGCTTATCGACTTATGTATAAGTAGTAATTCTATCAACTCAAATGCAAAATTTATAAAAGATCTCGATCCTTCTATTCCAGATATTAGACTTAATACAAATCTTTTTGTAAAACTCCTTAATAGAATCTACTCAGTATGTATAGAAAATGAGCAGATCACAACAAAGCTTTTCTTCCGTATCGGTGAGCATATTAAATTTGATGATAAGAAGTATTCACTATTTTCTATCGCTATTAGTGCATCACAAATAGATAAGTCTAAATTTTCTATTATCCAGCAGTTAGCGGGTGAAAACAGTGTTTCAGTGGAACTCAAAGAGAATAAGATCTCTTTAAATATACCACTTATTACGGTTTAGGAAGAAAAATACTTTTGCCTATAAGGTAACCTGTCGGTAATCCTAAAGATAAAAAAAGTAAGTAAGGTAGAAGTTCTAGGTAGTGATTGTTTTTTAGTCCGATAAATCCAACCACTAAAAAGAGATACGGCAAAACTCTAAAGAGTGAGACAGTTGCGCGTGAACTTGTTTTGACATTTTTTAGATTACTTGTCTTCATCTGCTTTTTTTCTTCTGCAACTACAGCTTGTAATTCTTGAACGGTTTGTTCTTCATAGAGTCCATGTGGATCGTCTAATTTGTCAAGTTCATCTCTATCATCATCTATAAAAACTTCGTTTTCTACTCTTGTTTGGACTAACTTTTTATAAGAATACATTGAACCCATCAGGACAAAAAATGAGCTTAAAAATGCAACTTGAGCATTGAGAAAAAAGCTGTAAGAAATGAAGTTTGTAGTGACAATAAGCAGTTCTGCAGCAAGAAATATTTTAATATTTTTTTGCACCGAAATCCTCTTCATCATCTTCTAGTGCTTCTTTTTCAAGATCTCTTTTATACTTATAGCGTGGTTCTTCTGCTAGTTTTTCATACTCTTTAAACTGTTTAGAATAAGCCTTGTATACATTTAAAACAGCAGCGGATATTCCTATAAACACACCAACCCAAAGTAGCCATGTTTGGCCAAAAAGATGTTTCAAACCTAGACCGATTCCTACACCAATTAGTACAGCCACAACCATAGAAATACCAAGAGAGAGACTCTCAGCACCTTCGATTATTGGCTTTAAACGCGGTTCTTTTTCTTGGCTCATTTGATACGTCCAAAAACTCGTTCAGCCGCTTTGATTGTTTCTTCGATCATTTCATCGGTCGTAGCTGTGGAAATAAATCCTGTTTCAAACTGAGAACATGCAAAGTAATAACCTTCATCGAGCATCCCAGCATGAAACTTTGCAAACATGGCAGTGTCAGATGTAAGCGCATCGGCAAAATTTTTGACTAGTTTGTCATTAAAAAAGAATCCAAACATAGAGCCTCTTGAATCTACTTGCAAAGTGATTCCATGTTTTTGCGCCATCTCTTTCATGCCCTCAACCAAACGAGCAGCCCTTACATGTAAGACATCCATCACTCTTGCATGCGCTTTTAGTTTTTTAAGTGCTGCAAGCCCTGCTGCCATAGCAACTGGATTTCCGCTAAGTGTTCCAGCTTGATATACAGGACCTTCCGGTGAGAGTTTAGACATGATTTCTGCACGTCCACCAAAAGCACCCACAGGCATACCGCCACCAATAACTTTACCCAAAGTTACGATATCTGGTTTTACGCCCGTAATCGACTCTGCACCAAAGATAGAAGCGCGAAATCCGCTCATAACTTCATCAAAAATCAAAAGTGCACCATTTTCATCACATACACGTCTGAGCTCAGCCAAAAACTCTTTATCAGCAGGAACAAGTCCCATATTTCCGGCAATCGGCTCTATGATGACACACGCGATATCTTTAGAATCTGCAAAACATTTTTTTACACTTTCTATATCATTATAAGTAGCAAGCAGTGTATGTTTTGTAAAATCAGCCGGAACACCAGGAGAACTAGGATTTCCAAAAGTCGCCGCACCGCTTCCTGCTTGAACTAAAAGAGAATCACTATGTCCATGATAACAGCCAGTGAATTTGACGATATCATCACGTCCCGTAAATCCACGAGCAAGACGGATAGCGCTCATAACAGCTTCTGTACCGCTACTTACAAAGCGTACTTTGTCGATAGAATCAAAAAAGTTTGTGACCATAGATGCAAGTTCTGTTTCCGCCTCAGTCGGAGCGCCAAAACTAAGACCATGTTTTACAGCTTCAATAACGGCATTTTCTATCTCTTCATTTCTGTGACCAAATATCAGTGGTCCCCAACTTTGGACATAATCTACATATTTATTGCCATCGATATCTACGATGTAAGCGCCCTCACCTGATGCGATGAAACGTGGAATGCCGCCGACACTGGCAAATGCACGAACAGGAGAATTCACACCTCCAGGGATAAGTTTTTGTGCTTCTTCGAATGCTTTTACAGACTTTTCAATACTCATAAAATAAAATCCTGACCTTCTCTGTTTTTGTTATTATATCCAATCAACTATTAATGCATCTTTGCTATAATGACGCAAATTATCACTAGGGCCCTATTTGAACCGTTCCACTGCAGCATTTTTAATAGCATTATTGTTCCATCTTTTACTACTTCTTATGGTAATTTTGTTTGCAAAAGATTTTAAAATCATCAAAGATAGCCAGCCTCATGAAAAACGTATGAAAATCTCGCTCAAAGAACTTCCAAAAACTCCAAAAAAAGAGGAAGTCGGTGTAAAGAAGACCATTCCAAAACCAGAAATTATACCACCGACACGTAATCCTCTTGTACAAAAACCATTGCAAAAATATGTTCCTAAACCTACCCAACAATCTTTTCATGAGACTACAATCAATAAACCTGAACCTATTGTGGAAAAATCCACTCCTGCCGTGCAGACAACGCCACAAAGTAAGTCCTATATAACGCCACCAAAAACATTGGATACGACAACTAAAAGTACAACAGCACAAGTTCCAAAAGAGCATGCAAAGCTCTATAAATTTCTTTCTCAAGAAAATGTAAACCAAAAAGATGATCCAAACGATAATAAATCTTCAAGTCACAGAGGTTCTCAGCTAGATCAAAATGTTAAAGAACTCTATGGTGCAAAGTTTGCCGAACTTAGTCCAGGTGAACAAAAATATATAGAAGACAATATGGAGACGATGCGAAAGATTACTCAAGAGATCTTAAACAGAGTCGGTAGAGTCAATATTCCTGATAATTTGAGAGTCAATAGTATTAATATCATAGAATTTTATCTTCACCCAAACGGGGATATGACAGATTTTAAATTTTTAAAAAATAGTAACTATTATATTCTTGACGATACAACAAGAGAAACGATAGAATATGCCTACAGTAAGTATCCAAGACCGCAGCAAAAGACACTTATACGTTATAAAGTTTACTATAATTTAAAAGGTTATTGATGAAAAATCGACTGGTAAGACTCTACCATCCATGGGAAAAGTTTTTTAGAAAAACGGTTTACTCTGCGTTTGAAGCATTTTTACATGCACAAATGACAAACGGTATTATCTTGATGCTCTTTACATTAACAGCACTAATCTGGGTTAATTCTCCATGGAGTGCTTCTTATGAACATCTTTTACATACACATATCGCATTTTCTGTAGGTTCATTTTCACTTGATCATAGTGTACATTTTTGGGTCAATGATGGACTGATGACACTCTTTTTCTTTCATGTTGGACTAGAGATTAAGCGTGAGATCTTAGTGGGAGAACTTTCAGATTTTAAAGTAGCTGTTTTGCCTATTTTAGCAGCTATAGGCGGTATGGTTGTTCCTGCTTTAATCTTTTTTGCAATTACCAAAGGAACACCTGGTGCGAGTGGATGGGGCATTCCTATGGCAACAGATATCGCCTTTGCCGTGAGTGTTGTTATACTCTTAGGAAAGCGAATCTCCCCCGCGCTCGTAACCTTTTTGGTTGCCCTCGCGATTGTGGATGATTTAGGGGCAGTTTCGGTCATCGCTATTTTTTATACAGCAAAGATACAGATACTCTCTCTTATCATTGCTTTAGCCCTTTGGTGTGTTTTGATAGTGATAAATCGTTTTGGCATCAGATCTGCGCTTCCTTACACAATCATAGGTGTTTTTGTTTGGTTTTTTACTTTAGAATCAGGCGTACATGCAACGATTGCAGGTGTTCTAGTGGCTATGACTATTCCCTCTTTGCCAAAATATGATCCACGTTCTTTTGCAAAACCGATGAAAGAACTTATCAATGGTTTTGAAGAAGATCCCATTAAAGATAATTTTACACTTGATGATAAACAAAAAAGAATTGTACGAGGCATGAAAAGTCAGCTTTGTGGCGTAGAAGCACCACTTAACAGATATGAAGATGGCTTGCATGTGCCTATTGGAATATTGATTATTCCAATATTTGCACTTATCAATGCTGGACTTCCTATTGATTTTTCTTCACTTGATGCTTTATTATTAGAGAAAGTGAGTCTTGGAGTTGTCTTCGGTCTTGTTCTTGGAAAGATGCTCGGTATCTTTGGGACTTCCTATATCGCTATAAAATTAGGTCTTGCAAAACTGCCAGAAGATACAAGTATGAACCAACTTTTTGGAGTTTCATTTTTGGGAGGGATCGGTTTTACCATGAGTATTTTTGTCGCTGATCTTGCATATTCAGATAATCCAGAACTCCTTATCCAGTCCAAAACCGCGGTTCTTGTTGCTTCACTCATCGCAGGTTTTACAGGTTATATCTGGTTACGATTTATCGCTTCATCCAAGTCTGCTTAAAATAGACAGAGCACCTTTATAGATAGGCTCATCTATAAAGCCGTACTCTTCATCCACAAAGCCGCTGATACCAAGTTCTTGATGCATTTCAAAGAGTTTAACAATAACTTTTGCACGTTCTAATTCTGCCACTTCATCTTTAAAAACTTCGTTGACAAGAGTAACTTGTGATGGAGAGATACACCCTTTTGCATCAAATCCCATACTCTTTTCAAGTTCTAGCCACAATCTAAAATCATCTAAGTTCTTAAAATCCTGATATACAAAAGAAACGGGCTTTACATGTAAGGCTTTACATGTAACCAAAAAATGGCTCAAAATATAAAGCATAGTCGGATTTTCTTTTTTAATCTGACTTTGAGAAAGACGCATATCTGCAAACAAATCCAGGATACCAAGATAAAATGTCTTTACTCTTTTATCCACTTTTAATAAGTTAAGATTTGCCCATGCTTCACATGTTTCTATTGAAAGATGCAGTTCTATCTCTTCATCAAGCAGGTGCAAGATATTTTTTACCTCTTTTGGTGTACGTATCTTTGGCACACGAATAGCATCTGGTTTGAATTGATTAAGATAGGTTATCTCATCATATCCACCCTCATCAAGTGCATTGACACGTACGACAAGCTTTTTCCCACACTCTCTATAATGCGATAAAAAAAGAGCACATAACGCGAGAGCAAAGGGTTTTTGTTCTTTTGAAACACCATCTTCAAGGTTAAGCATGATGCACTCAGCTTCAAGAGAGGGAATCTTTATCAAATGCTTCAAATTATGGGCTGAGAGCATCAAAATAGAGCGATAATCATCTCTTTTATTTATAACTCTTTGTAGTGGAACGGCAAGCGCATCAAGACGTGAAAGATCTTTTTGTGCTAAAGCTTCTTCTATCTCTTGAAGTGGAAATTCCCTCACTGTTTTTTTACTTTATGCAGATATCTGTAAAGAGCTTCAATCTCATCTTTTGTTAAAAAGTACCTTGGCATTCCAGTGATTCTCGTATCGAGTGCTTCATAAAAATCTTTAAAGCCGATATCTGTAATGTCAGAACCGCCATAATTCTTCATCACCCCTTTTTGCTCATATTTTGCAACGAGTTTTCCTTTTCCACTATCGCCATGGCAATTGTTACAGCCGATGCCTCTTGGATTTTTATAAAGTGAAGATGCATACTCTTCATCAGTGATGAAAGATGTTGCAGCAAAGAGATAAGTAGATACAGTTAACAGGATAAATAGTTTCATTCAAAGCGACCTTTTAGACAATTATCGCTATATTATCAAAAAAATAATTTATGGTGATTAAATGAAGATTCTAGATGGTAAAACTTTAGCAAAAAAGATAGAAGATAGTGTATTGAGTCAAACTGAGTTACTCAAAGAGGAAACAGGACGTGTTCCTGGACTGGCAGTTATTTTAGTTGGAAACGATCCTGCTAGTCAAGCGTATGTAAGCATGAAGAAAAAAGCTTGCGATAGAGTGGGATTTTACTCAGTAACTCATGAAATGCCAAAAAATATTTCTCAGGATGCGATAGAAAATACGATTACTATGATGAATAATAATCCAAATATCGATGGTATTTTGATTCAGCTTCCACTCCCTGAGCAAATAGATACAACAAAACTTCTTGAACTTGTCTCTCCAAACAAAGATGTAGACGGTTTTCATCCATACAATGTCGGACGTCTTACAACTGGGCTTGAGGGTTTTGTTCCATGTACTCCTCTTGGTGTTATGGAGATATTTAAAGAATATGATATCGATCTAAAAGGCAAGAACTGTGTAGTCGTTGGTGCTTCAAATATCGTTGGAAAACCGATGGCTGCCCTACTTCTAAATGCTAATGCAACCGTTGAAATCTGCCATATATTTACAGATGATTTGAAAAAACATACTCTCAATGCTGACATTGTTTTAGTCGGTGTTGGTGTTATAAACTTGATTAAAGAAGATATGGTCAAAGATGGTGCTATTATCATTGATATCGGTATTAATAGAGCTGATAATGGCAAACTTGTCGGCGATGTCGATTTTGAAAATGTAGCACAAAAATGCTCTTACATAACGCCTGTTCCAGGTGGTGTAGGCCCGATGACTATCTCAATGCTTCTTAGCAACACGCTCAAAGCGGCACAATTTCACTCGAAAGAGAACTAATGAAAAATTTTCTTTATAAAGCATACAAATTTTCAAACTCATGGACAGGAACGGTTATCATTGTTTTATTTGTGATCTTTTTTGTCGCACAGGCATTTAGAATTCCAAGTGGATCAATGAAAGATTCTCTTCTTATAGGTGATCATCTTTTTGCCAAAAAATTTGTTTATGGTATTCCAACTCCGCATCTTCCATTTTTAGAGGTTTCTCTTACTCCATGGACTAATGATCTGCATCTTGTAAATGGCGGTGAGCCTGCGCGTGGCGATATCGTGATTTTTAGATACCCTCATAACGTGAAGATGCATTATGTGAAACGTTGTGTTGGACTTCCTGGAGATCAACTTTTTGTAAAAGATAAAGAACTTTATCTACGTCCTGTTGAAGGAGATGATTTTATCAAGAAAAATTATCCTAAAGAAAACATCCTCACAATAGATGGCAAGCTTTGGGTGAAAAATCCGTATGTAAAAGAACACCCTGGTATTCATCATGATGATGCGATTATGGGTGATTCTCCTGTACTTCTTGCAAATGATGGAAGAATGGAAAGAATCGACACAGAAGAAAAGATGAATATGGCTGCGATGAATATATATCAATTGCCAGAGGGTGTCAAAATGTTCAAGCACAATCCTATCTTTGAAACTGAAGTCATAACAGTCCCAAAAGGAAACTACTTTATGATGGGTGACAATCGTGACCATAGTAACGATAGTCGCTTTTGGGGATTTGTACCTTATGCAAACTTAGAGGGAACTCCGTGGTTTATCTACTTTAGTATGGATGACAATTTTGAGATTCGTTGGGATAGAATGGGACAAACTCCAACTGATCTAGAACAACCAGAACATCTCAAACGCGCGGTAGCTGAAAGAGTAAAAGAGGATAAAAAAGATAATGGACTCGATTGATATATTTAAAATCATAACAGCCGTATTGGCTCTTATGGTTGCTATTATCGGTCATGAGATTATGCATGGCTATATAGCATACAAGTACGGAGATATGACGGCAAAAAATGCCGGTCGTTTATCGATCAATCCTCTTTTACATATAGACTTAGTCGGGACTATTATCGTACCTTTTACTATGTACTTTTTACCTTTATTGCTCGGTATAGGCGGCGGTCTAATTTTTGGATGGGCAAAACCTGTTCCAGTTGATATGAGAACTGTCATAAATAAAGGTGGCTATAACGCGGCTATGCAAGTCAGTTTGGCTGGAATTGTATATAACTTTACACTTGCCGCTTTTGCATCAATGGCACTTCTTGCTATGAGTGCACCAGTAGAAAGTGATTCTTTAGTTTATATCTTTTCATATATGCTTGTGATGCAACTTGTTATGATCAACGTGATACTCGGTGTCTTCAATCTTTTGCCGATTCCACAGTTTGATGGAGCACATTTTTTGATGTATCTTGCTCTCAAATTTAACCAAAAAGAGATTGCTGAAACATTTTACAGATTAGAGCGTTATGGTATGATTATCGTACTTGTTGTTATCATGACACCGCTCAAAGATTATTTACTTATAATGCCAGTTCAGATGGTGTTACACTTATTATTATCATAAAGGAAACAGATGAAATTTTATATAGCAACAGATCATGCCGGAGTTGATTTAAAAGATTATACAGTTGAACTTTTAAAAGAAAAGGGTCACGAAGTTATAGACCTTGGACCATTTGATAAAGAGAGAGTTGATTATCCTGATTATGCTGTTAAAGTAGCACAAAGCGTTTTAGCAGATTCTTCGAGTCAAGGGATACTTATCTGTGGTTCAGGTATCGGGATGAGTATGGCAGCAAATAGATTTCATGGTATTCGTGCGGCGCTTTGTCATGATGCATACACAGCACAAGTTGCGCGCCAACACAACGATGCAAATATTCTTTGTTTTGGAGAACGTATTGTTGGACGCGGTGTCGCAGAATCGATCATCGACTCATGGCTTGTTTCAAGTTTTGAAGGTGGACGCCACTGTGGACGAGTTCTAAAGATAGAATCTATACAAGGATAAAATATGTTTGCTGAGTGGTCTCTTTTAACGACAATTACATTATTGGCTATATTTTTATTTGTAAAGATGTTTTACTTTAAGAGTATCACGGTCAAAGAACAGCGAAGTAATGAGATGATGAAACTCACTCTTAAAGAAGCTGAAATACTCATCAGAAAATATCAGATTCAGTTACAACGCGCGCTTGGAAATGTAGATATTTTAAGCGATGAACTCAATAAACTAAGAAATGAGCTTAAAACACTCAAACAAAGAAACTCAAAACATAGACTTGAAACCGACAGACTCAACTCTAAGATCAAAGCTCTTGAGGGCAGAATAGACGCTTTACTTTAAGGAATTTTTATGACACAAGAAGAAAAAAAAATCATCAATGATGCGATTCGTGATATACCGGATTTTCCAAAACCGGGAATCATCTTTAAAGATATCACAACACTATTAAATGATAAAGAAGCGTATGGCGTTCTTATGAATCATCTGGCTTCGAGATATAAAAATTATGATTTGGATTTTGTTGCAGGAATCGATGCTCGCGGATTTATATTTGGTGCTGCTCTTGCACAGATGCTAGGATGTGGATTTGTTCCAATTAGAAAAAAAGGAAAACTTCCATATACGACTATCTCTGAAAAGTATTCTTTGGAGTATGGTTTTGATGAAGTAGAGATTCATATCGATGCATTTCGTGATATCAACGATGCAAAAGTCCTTCTTATAGATGACCTTATAGCAACTGGCGGAACTGCTAATGCGGCGGCTTCGCTTATCAACAAAACGGGTGCTTTATGTGTTGAAGCCTGTTTTATACTTGGGCTTAACTTTTTAGATGGGCAAGACAAACTTAAAAAACAAACAAAAGTTTATACTCTAATAGGAATTGATTAATGTACTATATACCAACACCGCTCAAACATGATCCAGATGAAAATGGACACTTTGGTATCTTTGGGGGACGCTATGTTCCTGAAACACTGATGCCCGCTCTTTTGGAGCTTGATGAAGAGTATAAAAAGATAAGATTTGACAAAGATTTTTGGAAAGAGGTAGATTACTATCTAACAGATTATGTTGGTCGCCCTTCCCCTCTTTATTTTGCAGAAAATATCTCTAAAGAACTTGATGCAAAGATCTATCTCAAGCGTGAAGACTTAAACCACACGGGAGCACATAAAGTAAATAATGTTATCGCTCAAGGTTTGATGGCAAAACGTTTAGGTTATAAAAAAGTGATAGCTGAAACGGGTGCGGGTCAACATGGCGTTGCTACAGCAACGATCGCAGCACTTTTAGGTCTGGAATGTGAAGTATTTATGGGTGCAAAAGATGTCGCTCGTCAAGAACTCAATGTCTTTCGTATGAAACTTCTTGGTGCAAAAGTAAATTCAGTAGAAAGCGGAAGCAAAACGCTTAAAGATGCCATGAATGATGCGATCCGCCATTGGGTCACAAACGCAAGAGATACTTTTTATATCATTGGAACAGTTGCAGGTCCGCATCCATATCCGATGATGGTTCGTGATTTTCAGGCGATTATAGGTTGGGAAGCGCGTGCGCAGATTTTAGAAAAAGAGGGTCGCCTGCCAGACCATGTAGTAGCGTGTATTGGCGGCGGAAGTAATGCTATCGGCGCTTTTTCACACTTTTTAGATGATAAAGAGGTTCGCTGTATCGGGATCGAAGCTGGAGGACATGGAGTTGGGACAGATAAACATGGCTGTTCACTTTTGATGGGTCGCCCCGGTGTACTTCATGGACAGATGAGCTACTTACTTCAAGATGCGGATGGTCAAATCCTCGAAGCGCATTCGATCTCAGCAGGACTTGATTATCCAGGAATTGGGCCTGAACACGCTTTTCATAAAGATAATAACACTGTTTCTTACTCTAACGTCACAGATGAGGAAGCATTAGATGCTTTTGTCTGGTTGAGCCGTAAAGAGGGAATTATTCCAGCATTTGAAAGCGCTCACGCCGTGGCATACTTGAAAAAAATGGAAGATATTAAAGGGAAGCTTATTATCGTCAACCTTTCAGGACGTGGCGATAAAGACATGATCCAAGCAAAAGAGATTTTGCATTTTGATTAAAATGTAAACTAAAACAATAAAATGGAGATAAGATGCAAACAAAACTAGTAAATAAAAAACTTTCAGATCTCAAAGCAGATATCACAGTAGAATTTTTAACAGCTGATGAAGTAAGCTCTCACGAACTAGCAACTCTACTTTCACAAGCTGGCTTTCAAGGCAAAGAGGATCAGATCTGTTTTTTACATGAAAAAGCGATTCTTCTTTGTGGACTTGAAGACAAAAGCGCTGATAATCTTCGCGCTGCAGCAACTATTGCCGTACGTACTCTCAAAAATGCAAACTATAAAAGTGCAAAAACACAGATCAAAGCAGAAAAAACATTCAGCGCACTTGTAGAAGGATTTGTTTTAGGAGAATATGCGTTTAATGATTACAAATCAGAAAATACAAAAACTGCTTTAACTACGATCTCATTTTCAGCGGGAGAACTAGATCATAAAAAACTCAAAAACATCTTTGAAGAAACGATAATCATTGCAAAGGCAACATGTTTTACAAGAGACCTCGTCAACACTGCGCCTCAAGAGCTCAATCCAAAGACTCTTTCAGAGATAGCAGAAAAACTTGCAAAAGATAATGGTCTTACATGTAACGTCTTGGATGAAAAAGGTCTTAAAAAAGAGAAGATGAATGCGATGCTTGCCGTAGGACGTGCTTCTGTGCATGAAAGCCATCTGATTCATCTTTCGTACAAACCAAAAAATCCTAAAAAGATTATTTCTCTTGTGGGAAAAGGTTTGACGTATGACAGTGGTGGACTGAGTCTCAAACCTGCAACTTCAATGGTGAGTATGAAGATGGATAAAGCGGGAGCTTGTGCAGTTTTAGGAATGCTAAAAGCGGCGAGTGAACTGCGCCTTGATATCGAGATTCACGGATTTATCGGTGCGGTAGAAAATATGGTCGGCGGCAATGCTTATAAACCTGATGATATTTTAGTCTCAAGAAACGGCACGACTATAGAAGTAAGAAATACTGATGCAGAAGGACGTTTGGTACTTGCAGATGTGTTAGATTATGCACAAGATAAAGTAAAGGCGGACTATCTTTTTGATTTTGCAACCCTTACAGGTGCTTGTATGGTTGCTCTTGGGCCATACACAACAGGGATTATGGGACACTCAAGTGTTCTTAAACATAAAATTTCTTCTGCGGCAAATAACTCGGGAGAGCTTGTAGGTTCTCTGCCATTTAACAAACACCTTGTAAAACTACTCAAAAGCGAGATAGCAGATATATCAAATGTCTCTTCAAAACCTTATGGCGGAGCGATTACTGCAGGTCTATTTTTAGATAAGTTTATTAAAGATGAAAATAAAGAGAAATGGATGCATTTTGATATCGCAGGTTCTGCGTATAGTGAAAGTGCTTGGGATTGTAACTCGTATGGTGCGACGGGTGCCGGCGTTAGAATGATCAGTAAATTTTTAAAAAAGATATGAGACTACGGCTACTGAAAAAGCCTCGATAACTATATCTGAGGCTTTAATATTTTATTTGTTAAAATGCTCCAACAACTCATTCTGAGGTATTTTTGTCAGATCTGCTTGAAGGTTTAAAATCATATTACTTTTGATTGATAAATCTAGAAGTTCTTCAATCTGCTTATTTATAGCTTTTGGTGCGGCGAAATACCACTTTTCATTTTTATGTTCTTTTAACACATGTGATATCTCTTCCACAATCTCTTTAATACGGCGGCGTTCCTCTTCCTCTGCAACATGATGATCTTCACTAGACCCACTACCATAGTCACTTTGGAAGTTACCTTTGCGGTCTGAAACCTTCTCACTCATTTTTTGATGAACCAGTAAGCTATCACTACTATCTTGTAAGTCAAGAGACTCTCGCCCCTCTGGATCAACCTTACTCATAAAAAATTTAAAATGCTGTAGATCAGCGACAATAATTAATTTTGATGACATGGAAACTCCTTTTTTTAATTGTATCAAAAAAGAGTATAAAAAAGCTTTTATATCTGCTT